>JAPPCR010000006.1:1800000-2052265 GCA_028875725.1 Acidobacteriota bacterium | reverse complement strand
AGCCGGTAGCGCCCGGTGGCGTCGATCCAGGACACGGCGGTCCCGACGATGAGGTGTCCGGCCGTGTAGTCGACGCCGACGAAGGGCAGTTCCGGCGCGACCGAGTAAGCGTTCTGGCCCGCTCGCCCGCGGAGCGACCGGCGAGCCCCGGCTCCCCAGAGCGACAGCGTTCCGCCCGGGCGCTCCTCGTCGAGGGGCTCGACCTTGTGAACGAACTCGAAACTGTCGGTCGCGAAGTCGAAATCCATGCCGGGCGTTCCGCACACCTCCCGGCCCGCTGCCCGGCCTCCATCCAGAGCGGTGCGCTCCACGTCGATGCGCTTCCGGCGTCCGGCTTCGCAACGGTCGAGCGAGTTCATCTTCACGCGGTTTCGGCCCGGCCCTTTCGTGAACCGTTGCACCACCGTGTCCGTCGCGCCAAGGAGCATCCCGCGCGCGAAACCTCCAAGCACCGCTTCCTCTACGAGTTGCTGTTCGGCTACGCGGTCGCTTGCGAAATCGCCTGGTTCAGCCGCCCGGGCCGGTCCGAAGGAAAGAACGACCAGAGCCAGAGCGCAACCGCAGCAGGAGGTCTTGTGCATGAAAGTCGGATTCTATACGTCTTTCTGCATACGAACCGAGGACCTCCCGAACCTGCCTGCGGTGGCTCTACCGGGCGATCGCCTGGAGTTTCTCGGTCAGCAGCGGCACGACGGCCTTGTAGTCCTCGACGATGCCGAAGCTGCAGTGCTTGAAGATCGGCGCGTCGGCGTCCGTGTTGATCGCCGCGACGACCTTGCTGTCGCCCATGCCGAGAAGGTGCTGGCTGGCGCCCGAAATCGCGATCGCGATGTAGAGCTCGGGGGCCACCTTCTTGCCGGTCTGGCCGACCTGCCAGTTCGGGGGTACCCAGCCGGCGTCGCAGGCGGCACGTGAGGCGCCCTGCTCGGCGCCGATCGAATCGGCGAGCTTCTTCAGTTCCTGGAAGGGCTCGGGGCCGCCGAGCCCGCGGCCGCCGGAGACGATGATCTGCGCGTCCTCGAGGCGCACGCCTTCCTGTTCCGCGACTTCACGGCCGGTGATGCGGATGCGCGGTGCATCGAGCGCCAGATCGACGGACGTCACTTCGCCGGCCGACTGCTGCTCGGGTGCGGGTTCGAAGCCGCGGGCCCGCAGCCAGACGACGGCCGGCTGCTTCTTCAGCCGGTAGATCGAGATCGCCTTGCCGCCGTAGGCCGTGCGCTGCGCCAGCAGGTGGTCGCCGTCCATCCGGATCGCGGCCGCGTCGGCCATCGAGCTGCCGCCCAGGCGGTGGGCGAGGCGCGGCGCGATCTCCTGACTGTAGGTGTCGTTGCTGAGCAGCACCGCGACGTAGTCGCCGCCGCCCGCGGCGTGGAGGTGCTCGGCCGCCTGCAGCGCCTGTTCGGGCTGGTAGTCCCGCAGCGCTTCGTTGGCGCCGACCACCACGCGGTCGGCGACGCTCGCGAGCGCCGCGACCGCGTCGTCCTCGGCGGGGCCGATCACCAGAGCGTGGAATTCGCCGCCGACGCTCTCGGCAAGGGCTCGGCCGGCGCCCGCCGCGCCTTGCGCGGCGCGGTCATAGCCGAGACTGCCCAGGACACAGACTGCAACGTTCGCCATCGTTTCTCTCCTTCTGCCCTTTGCTGCCGGGTTCCGTCTGCGTCAGCCGATGGAGGCCACAACTTCGTGGATGCGCTTCGCCAGTTGGTCGACCCGCTCCTCCAGGGTGTCGCCCTCCGCCAGTTCGCACTCGACTTCGTCCGCCGGGATGAAAATCTCCTCGACCTCGAAGATCGACGACCCGGCCCGGATCTCCTCGCTGTCCAGCTCCAGGTCGGCGAGGCTCAGCTTCTGGAGCGGCTTGCGGTAGGACATCATCACGTCCCGCGTCTTCGGGATGCGGGGCACGTTGTCCTCGTTGTTCGTGATGGTGACGAGGAAGGGCGGCTCGGCCTCCGCGACTTCGATGCCGACGTCGGTCTGACGGCGGAGCGTGACGCTGCCGTTGCCCGGCTGGAGGCTCTCGACGAAGCCCAGCGCTGGCCGGCCGAGTTCTTCGGCCAGCACGCCGCCGGTCTGTCCCACGCCCCAGTCGCCCGACTCCCGGCCGACGAGCACGGCGTCGAAGGGGCCGCCGTCCTGCTCAAGGCGCCGGATCGCCGCGGCCAGCACGCGACCGACGGCCGCCGCGTCCGGGTTCGTGCTGCCGTCGCGTTCGACTAGGCAGGCCTCGTCGACCGTCATCGCCATCGCCTTGCGCAGGCAGTCCTCGGCCGAGGACTCGCCATAGCAGAGCGCGGTGATCTTCACGTCGCCGCCTGCCGCCTCGCGGAACTGGAGAGCCGTCTCGACCGCGTTCTCGCAGAAGATGTTCGTCACCAGGTTGGCGCCGCCCCGTCTGGCGGCCCTGGCGTCGGGATCGATCTGGAAATCCCGCGCGGGAACGTCCGGATCGAGAATCTGTTTCAGGCAGACGAGCACTCTCATTCTCGCGTCTCCTTCGCCGGTTGCCCGGTCCTGGCCGGGCTGCCGGCGTTGCTGTCTTCACTGCGGTTCAGCACCGCCGAGATCGCCATGCGGGTCACTTCCGCCACCACTTCGTCGCCGTCCAGCCGGCCGTCCGCCCGGTACCAGCGGGAGATCCAGAGGATCATCCCGACCAGACTGAACGCTCCCACCGTGGGGTCGAGGCCGACGACCTTGCCCTCGTCGCGCAGGGCGGCGAGGGTGTCGGCGATGAAATCGACGTAGTCCCGCTGCCTGCCGATGATGTCGGCACGGTCGTCGGGGAGGAGCCCCTCGAGTTCGTTGACCAGGATGGTCAGCGCCGAGGAGTCCTGGGTGATCAGCCGGGCGTGGCGCGCGACGATCGTCGCCAGTCGCGTCTGAGGATCCTGTACGCGCCGGGCCGGTTCGATGACCTGCTCGTCGAGCTGGTCCATGGCGAAGCCCATGATCGCGAACAGCAGGTCCTGCTTGCCCTTGATGTAGTAGTAGAGGCCTGCCTTGGTCAATCCGACCGCGGCGGCGATGTCGTTGATCGACGTGGCGTGGTAGCCCTTGCGGTGGAAGATCCGCGCCGCGCTGCGGTAGATCTCCGCCCGCCGGTCCTGCTCGCCGTTGGCCGCGCCGGTGGCGGCTCGCAGGGTCGCGTTGTCCAGGGCAGTCACCGGGTCGAAGGTCCTCGGAAGGTCACGAAGAGTAGTCTACCGACCGCCCGGTAGGTTCGCAATGGACCCGGTGGACGGAGGGGATGCTAGGGCGCAGCCTCTTCGGACTCGCCGACCGCGTCCCAGAGCAGTTCCGCCACGTCCCTGACCTTGACGTCGCGGTCGCCGCGGCGGGCGTTCACGCCGTCGTCGAGCATCGTGGCACAGAAGGGGCAGCCCACGGCCACCACGTCGGCGCCGGTATCGACCGCCTCCTGGGCGCGTTCCTGGTTGACGCGCTGGTCGGGCGGCTCGTCGACGAAGGCCATGCCGCCGCCGCCGCCGCAGCAGAAGCTCGTGTTCCGGCTGCGCTCCATCTCGACCTGCCTCGCGCCGCCGACCTGCGCGAGCAGGTTGCGGGGCGCGTCGTACTCGCCGTTGTGGCGGCCGAGATAGCAGGGATCGTGGAACGTGATCGTCGAGCTCCCGTTCGAGCCGCCCCCCGCGCCGTTCCCGTCGAGACGGCCCGACTCGAGCAGTTGATCGAGGAACTGGGTGTGGTGGTAGACCTCGTAGCTGCCGCCGAAGTGCGGGTACTCGTTCCTGAACGAGTTGAAGCAGTGGGGGCAGGAGGTGACGACCTTGCGCACGCCGTAACGTTCCATCGTCTCGACGTTGCCCTTGGCCAGCATCTCGAACAGGAACTCGTTGCCCACCCGGCGGGCGGGATCGCCGGTGCAGGATTCCTCGCGGCCGAGGATCGCGAACTTCACCCCGGCCTTCTTCAGGAGCTTCGCGGTGGCGCGGACGGTGTTCCGGTTGCGCTCGACCAGGGCGCCGCCGCAGCCGACCCACATCAGGACCTCGGCCTCGTGCGGATCGTCCATCTCGGCCATCACGTCGATGTCGAGACCCTCGGTCCAGTCGACTCGGCTGAACTGCGTGCCCGCGAACGGATGCTGGCGCGACTCGAGCGAGTTCATCATGTCCATCATCCCCTCGGGGAAGTCCGCCTCCTCCATGACGAGGTAGCGGCGCGCGTCGACGATCTTCGGCATCTGCTCGATGTGGACCGGGCAGGCCTCCATGCAGGCGGCGCACGTGGTGCAGGCGAAGAGCGCTTCCGGCGATACGGCCGTCTTCTGGTCGATGATCGGCAGGAGTTCACCGCTTCCGTTGCCGCCGTCGCCGGCGCCGTTGCCGTTTCCCGTCCGGCTGCCCAGAAACTCGTCGCCCCGCTTGTGCATCAGCCCCTGCAGGTCGAGGATGATGTCGCGCGGCGACAGCGCCTTGCCCACCGTGTTGGCCGGGCAGACGTCGGTGCAACGGCCGCACTCCGTGCAGGCGTCGAAGTCGAGCAGGTCCTTCCAGGTGAAGTCGCCCAGGTGATTGATCCCGAAGCGTTCGGCGGTCTCGAAATCGATCGTCTTGAGTGATCCGCCGTAGCCGTCCAGGTTGGCGGTGAAGATGTTCAGCGGGGCCGTGAAGACGTGGGACATCTTGCTGAACGGCACCCAGGCGATCCAGCCGAACGCCACCACCAGGTGGAACCACCAGATGATCACGTGGCCGCGCTGCATCGCCGTATCCGTCATCCAGGGATCGGAACCGAGAGCGAACAGGTTGCCGATCGGCGACCAGGCGGCCCAGGGGTCGTCGGTGACGGCTATTCGCCAGCCCTCGATCATGAAGCCTGTCAAGGCCATGACGAAGATCGTGACCAGAATCCAGCTCGCCTCGTCGGTGTAGACCAGCAGGTTCGGCTTCGAGACCCAGCGTCGTATCGCGGCCAGGGCGACGCCCACGAGCACGAAGAGGCCGAAGATGTCGACGATGAGGGACTGGAAGATGAGGTAGAAGTGCCCCTTCATGATGTGCAGGGGCGTGTCGTGATGGATCGCGACCACCGTGGTGGCCAGGAACAGCACGATGAAGCCGGTGTAGACAAGCGTGTGGAAGACGCCCGCGTAGCGCCTCTTGATCGTGCGGCCCTGGCCGACGGCGTTTCTCAGGAAGAGCTGCAGCCGCTCGCCCGGCCGGTCGAAGCGGATTGCCGGCTGGCCTGACCGCCAGCGGCGGATCTTGAGCCAGAAGCCCCAACCGAAGACCGCCAGGGTGGGGACCATCAGCACGTACACCAACCAGGTGTATTCGATGTTCCAGAAGACCTCTCGGGTTGCCTGCGTGGGGTCCATGACGGGCACTGTACCGCCGACTCGAAACATCCGGCAATGCCGGTCAGTCGCCGGGCCGGCTTAACCTCTTGTTCATGAATAACTTACAGTGAGTCGAGGACTCGCACCGTATCCGGTGCGGAATGGCTGTAAGTTACTGATAACAAAGGGCTTACAAGGTATGAAGATGTTTGCTTTCCGCAGAGTTTTCCGCAGATTCTGCGGACTCCCGGCGCCGCGGGACCGCCTTCAGGCCGTCGTCGGGCGGGGGTAGCCCAGCTCGGTGAGGGTCTGCTCGACTTCGTCGAGGATCGCGGGATCGTCGATCGTCGGCGGCACCGTCCAGGGCTCGCCGTCGGCGATGCGCCGCATCGTGCCCCGGAGCACCTTGCCGGACCTCGTCTTCGGCAGGCGTTCGACGATGGCAGCGACCTTGAACGAGGCGACCGGGCCGAGCTGGTCACGCACGCTCTGCACGAGTTCCGGGACGATCTCCGCTTCGCCGCGGGTTGAACCCGCGTACAGCACCGCCAGCCCCAGCGGCACCTGTCCCTTGAGCGAGTCGGCGACTCCGATGACGGCGCACTCGGCGACGTCGCGGTGGGAAGCCAGAATCTCCTCCATGGCGCCGGTGGACAGGCGGTGGCCGGCGACATTGATCAGGTCGTCCGTCCGGCTCATGATGTAGAGGTAGCCGTCGTCGTCAAGGTGCCCGGCGTCGCCCGTCTGGTAGTAGCCATCGTACTCGCGGAGGTAGGACTCGATGTAGCCCTCGTCGTTCCGCCACAGGGTCGGCAGGCAGCCGGGCGGCAGCGGCAGGCGCAGCGCGATCGCGCCGTTCTCGCCGGGCGGCATTTCCCGACTCGATCCGGGCGTACCGGCGTCGTCGTGGTCGAGGATCCGCACGTCGTACCCGGGCACGACTTTCGTGGGCGAGCCGTGCTTGACCGGCAGGGCGCCCAGACCGACGCAGTTGGCGGCGATTGCCCAGCCGGTTTCGGTCTGCCACCAGTGGTCGATGACCGGCACGCCGAGCTTGTCCTCGGCCCACTGCACGGTGTCCGGGTCGGCGCGCTCGCCGGCCAGGAACAGGGTGCGCAGGCAGGTCAGATCGAACTTGTCGATCAGCTCGCCCCGCGGGTCCTCCCTCTTGATCGCGCGGAATGCGGTCGGCGCCGTGAACAGCGCCGAGACGTTGTGCTCGGAGATGACCCGCCAGAAAGCGCTGGCGTCCGGCGTGCCGACCGGTTTCCCCTCGTAGAGCACGGTCGTGCAGCCGTGGATCAGCGGCGCATAGACGATGTAGGAGTGCCCGACCACCCAGCCGATGTCCGACGCGGCCCAGTAGACCTCGCCGGGCGATACGCCGTACACGCTGCCCATGCTCCAGTCGAGGGCCACCAGGTGGCCGCCGTTGTCGCGGACGACGCCCTTGGGGACGCCGGTCGTGCCGGAGGTGTACAGGATGTAGAGCGGGTCGGTGGCCCGGACCGGTACGCACTCGACCGGTGCGGCGGCGGCCATCGCGTCGTGCCAGTCGAGGTCGCCCGAGCCGAGTTCAGCGGTGTGCTGGGGGCGCTGGAGCATGACCGTCGCGGCCGGCTTGTGGGCGGACATCGCGATCGCCTCGTCGAGGAGAGGTTGATACTCGACGACGCGGGCGGTCTCGATGCCGCAGGAAGCGGCCAGGACGACCTTCGGCCTGGCGTCCTCGATCCGGGTCGCGAGTTCCCTGGAGGCGAAGCCGCCGAAGACGACGGAGTGGACGGCGCCGATGCGGGCGCAGGCCAGCATGGCGACGGCCGCCTCCGGCACCATCGGCATGTAGATCAGCACCCGGTCGCCGCTCTCGACGTCGAGGCTGCGCAGGACGCCGGCTAACCGCGCGGTCTGCTCCTGCAGATCGGAGTACGAGAGCGTCCGTTTCGTGCCGGTGACGGGACTGTCGTGGACCAGCGCCGCCTGGCCGCCTCGCCCGGCCTCGACGTGCCGGTCGACCGCGTTGTAGCAGGTGTTGACCTCGGCGCCGGCGAACCAGCGGTAGAACGGCGGGTTCGCGTCGTCCAGCACGCGGTCCCAGCGCCGGTGCCAGGAGATCGCCTCGGCGGCCTCGGCCCAGAACCCCTCCGGGTCGGTTCGGGCCCGGTGCAGCGTCTGTTCGTAGCGGGTGCTCACGGTCGGCCGCTGCGGACGTCCTCCCAGATCCCGACGTCGAACCGGCCGAGTGAGTTGGCCGCACCGCGGAACATCGCGTTCGTGTTGAACTCCATCGCGATGGAGCCGTTCCTGCCGATCGCGATGATGCCGCCGTCGCCGGGCTTCAACGTCTCGCCGATGACCTTGCGCACAGCCTCCTCGACGGAGAGGCCGGCGTACTCGATGAGCGCCGAGACGTCGTAGGCCACGGTGTGGCGGATGAACTCCTCGCCCCGGCCGGTGCAGGAGATCGCCGCCGTTTCGTTGTTCGCGTACGTGCCCGCGCCGATGACAGGCACGTCGCCGACGCGGCCGATTTGCTTGTACATCGTGCCGCCGGTCGAGGTGGCCGCCGCCAGGTTGCCGTAGCGGTCCATGGCCACCGCGCCGACGGTGCCGAGATGGGAGGCGCCGCCCTGGTCACGTTCCGGCCCTGCGTTGCCGGTGTAGTCGCCCTCGGGACTCGGGGCTCCGTCGCGTTCCGAGCTGCTGCCTCTCCGCCGGCTGCGGATCTCGCGATACCGCTCCAACTGGGGCTCGGTCGTGAAGTAGGCCTGGACGTTCCGGCGCACGCCGGCGTTGACCGCGAAGTTGTCGGCGCCCTGACCGCTGAGGAGAACGTGCGGCGTGTCCTCCATGACGCGCCGGGCCAGCCGCACCGGATTGCGGACGTTCTTCACACCGGCCACCGCGCCGCAAGCGAGGGTGCGGCCGTCCATGATCGCGGCGTCCAGCTCGTGGGTGCCGATGGAGGTGAAGACCGAGCCGCGCCCTGCGTTGAATCGGGGATCGTCCTCCAGCGCCGCGACCACCTCTTCGACCACGCGGAGGCTCGCTTCACCTGCCGCCAACTGCTCGCTGCCCAGGGACAGGACGTCGCGCAGGGCCCCGTAGTAGTCCTCGGTGTCCGTCGTGTCGCGCCGGGCGCTGCCCGCGCCTCCGTGAATGGCGAGCGACCATTCGGGGACCGGCGGTGCTTCGGCTTCGCTTTCCTGGTTCAAGTCCTGTTGCTCTTCCGCGTTCTCGTTGCGTTCCGCCGTACCGCACGACGCCAGTCCCATGGCGAGAACCGCGCAGACCGCCACCGGGAGAGTCGGGGGACGCAGTCGAGATCCGTTCACCATGTGCAGGCCCCCTGGTCGTTGAGCGGCCTGATCCAGGGCGAAAACAAGGGGGCGCCGGCCGGAACCGGAACAGGGGACGTTAGCACGGCGGCCCCCGGTGCCGGTGGGGCATAATGCGCGCTCGGTGGCCAACACGAGACGTCTGTCGGACTACGAGGACGAGCGGGACCAGGACGCGTTCTGGGAGGCGATTCGTCCTGCCGACGAACCCCTGCGGCATCGCTGGTTCCTGCCCGCGGTCGTTCTGATCCTCGCCGTCAGCGTGCCGTGGTACCTGCCGCCTTCGGTGGGCGGCCGGCTGGCGGCCGGCCTGCCCGTCTGGACCTGGATCACGATCGCCTGCGGCCTGGCCCTGGCGGTGATCACCTCTTTCGCTTCGTTGCGCCTGTGGCGTGACGGCGCCGATGAAGGCGGCGACGCCGCGAGCGACTCGGATTCGTCGACCGTGTCCCGGGAGAACCCGTGAACACCTCCGTCCCCGAGGTGACCTTCGGCCCGGGCGCCCTGGCCGTTCTCGGCGGCTACCTCGTCGTCATGCTCGGCCTCGGTTTGCTCGGCCGTCTGAAACAGCGGGAACGCTCGCTCAGGGACTTCTATCTCGGCGGCTCGACCTTCGGATTCGCGGTCCTGTTCCTGACCCTGTTCGCCACCCAGTACAGCGGCAACACGTTGCTCGGCTTCGCCGGGCGGTCGTACGTCCAGGGGGCGACCTACATCGTCAGCGTGACCTTCATGATCCTCGTCATCACGGTGTTCATGATCTACGCGCCGCGTCTTTTCCGGCTGGCCCGGCGCTTCGGCTACATCACGCCGACGGATTTCGTGTACCACCGTTTCGGCTCCCATCCGCTGCGCGTCCTGTGCGTCGTGCTCCTCTGCTGGGGCCTGGCGAACTACGTGCTGGAGCAACTGGTGGCGATGGGGCACGGCGTCGAGGCGATCAGCGGCGGCCGCATGAGCTTCATGCAGGGCGTTCTGCTGCTGGTCGGCGTGATGCTGATCTACGAGTCGTTGGGAGGCATGCGGGCGGTGGCCTGGACCGACGCGGTGCAGGGTACGCTGCTGCTCTGCGGCTGCGCCGTCATTCTCTACACCCTGGTGACCGCGGACGGCGGTCTCGCGGCGGCGTCGGAGGGGATTCGCGCCACGGCGCCGGAGAGGCTCGAGGCGCCGGACGCCCGCGGTCTGCGGACCTGGGTCAGCACGCTCCTCATGCTCGGCCTCGGCGTCGCGCTGTATCCGCATGCCGTCCAGCGCATCTTCGCGGCGAAGAACGAGATCAGTCTGCGGCGGTCGCTCGGAGCGATGGCGTTCATGCCGCTGGGCACGACCCTGCTCGCCTTCCTGATCGGTTTCATCGCGCTGAGCCGCTTCCCGGGGCTCTCGCAGCTCGAGAGCGACAAGGTCACGATCTACGTCCTGGGAGGTCTGATCGACCGCTCGCCGGTGATGTACTGGCTCATCGTGATGGTGTTCGCGGCGGTCGTGGCGGCGATCATGTCGACCGCCGACTCGGCCCTCCTGTCGATCGGGTCCATGTTCACGAAGGACATCTACAAGAGCTACTTCCGCCGCGAGGCGTCGGCCCGCGAGATGCTGATCGTCGGCAAGACGTTCGCCTGGGGCATCATGGCGATCCTGATCCTGATGGCCTGGGTGTCGCTGGAGACAGAAAGCTCGATCTGGGTGCTGATCGAGCTGAAGCTCGAGTTCATGGTCCAGCTCTCGCCGGTCTTCATGCTCGGCGTCTACTGGCGACGGATGCCTGCTTCGGCCGTTCTGACCGGCATGGTGCTGGGCACGCTTCTCACCCTGGTCATCTGGTGCGGCGCCGCCTTCGACGTCTGGGCGACCCGCAGCCCATGGGGAGTGGGCGCCGGCGTATGGGGCCTGCTCCTGAACTACGGTGTCTGCGTCGGCTGGACCGTGCTGAGACCGGCGCGGCGGCCGGCAAGCGTCTCCGCGTGAGGATCTCTCCAGCATGAGTGGGGCGGTGCGCAGGCGCCGGGTGTTCTCCGGCATTCAACCGTCCGGCGTGCTCCACCTGGGGAACTACCTAGGCGCCGTGAAGCACTGGGCCGCGCGCCAGGACGACCGCGAGAACTTCATCTGCGTCGTGGATCTGCACGCGATCACGGTGCGTCAGGATCCGGAAGCACTGCGCTCGGGCACCCGCGAGCTGGCGGCGATGCTCTTCGCCTGCGGCATCGACCCGAAGCGCACGACCCTCTTCGTCCAGAGCCACGTGCGCGCGCACGCGGAGGCGGCCTGGATCCTGGGATGCACGACGCCGATCGGCTGGCTTGAGCGGATGACGCAGTACAAGGCCAAGTCGGAACGCCAGGGGGGCCGCGAGCGGATCGGCGTCGGTCTGTTCACGTACCCGGTGCTCCAGGCGGCCGACATCCTGCTCTACGACGCGGACGAGGTGCCGGTCGGGGAGGATCAGAAACAACACGTTGAGCTCGCCCGGGACATCGCGGGCCGCTTCAACCATCTCTACGGCGAGACCTTCGTCCTTCCCGAGGCGGTGATTCCGACCGCCGGCGCCCGCGTGATGGCCCTGGACGATCCGACCGTCAAGATGTCGAAGAGCGAGACCGCCGGGCGTGGCCATGCGGTCCGCCTGACCGACACGGACGACGAGATCAGGCGTTCGCTCAAGCGCGCGGTCACCGACTCGGGGCGCGAGATCGATTTCAGCGACGACCCGGCCCGGGCGGGCGTCAACAACCTGCTCCTGATCTACCAGGCGATCACGGACCGCGGCGGGGACGAGGTCCTGGCCGACTTCGCCGGGGCCCGCGGCTACGGCGACCTGAAGATGGGCGTCGCGGAGGCGGTGATCGAGGTCGTGGCGCCGATCCGGCAGCGCTACGAAGAGCTGATGGCTGCGCCGGAGGAGCTCGACCGGCTGCTCGCCATCGGCGCGGAGCGCGCGCGGAAAGTCGCCGAGCCGAAGGCGGCCGGGATCCGCCGGCTGGTGGGCTTCGCCTAGGAGTGGGCGCGGATCAGCTTCTCGATCCGCGCCATGCCGCGTTCCAGGGTCTCCATCGACGGGCCGAAGCTGAGCCGGCAGTAGCTGTGGTAGCGCGCGTTGCGGCGGCGCTGGCCGGGGTTCACGTCGAAGAAGACACCCGGAACCGTGATGACCTGGACCTGGAGCAGGGCCTTGAAGAACTCGATGCCGTCGTTGAGCGGCGCCGGCAGATCGGCGAGATTGCCCCAGACGTAGAAGGCGCCGCTGGGCTCGTGCTCGACCTCGATGCCCAAAGCCCGCAGCCGGTCGACGAGGAACCTGCGCTTGCTCGTGAATTCGGTCTGGATCGCCCGCGTCTCCTGCAGCACGAGCTCCGGTTCGAGCAACGGCACGGCGGCTTCCTGGAAGGGGTGGTTGCCGCCTCCGTCCAGGAAGGAGCCCGCGCTGGTCACGCGGTCGATCACGCTCACGGGCCCGACGATCCAGGACACCCGCCAGCCCGGATAGCGCCAGTTCTTCGTCAGTCCGTCGACCAGGATCACGGGATCCCGGTTCACGTCGTCGACGTGCGCGGCCGCCGAGACCATCCTCGCGTTGTCGGCGATCTGAGCGCAGGAGTCGGGCGCCGGCGTGTAGATGTAGTGCGAGTAGAACTCGTCGAGAATGAAGGTGCAGGCGTTGTCGCGGGCGACGTCGACCCACTCGGCCAGGAGATCGCCCTCGACGAGTTGACCCGTCGGATTGCAGGGATTACTGCACCAGAGCGCGGAGAGGCCGCGGCCGACGATCTCCTTCTCGAGCAGGCGCCGCGAGGCGCGGTAACCATGGGCCGCGTCGAGCAGGATGGGAATCGGAATGAAGCCCTTGAAGGCGGTCAAGAGCTCCTCGTAGGCGGTGTAGTCGGGGATGAAATGGCCGAGGTTCATCTCGCCCATCGCCGCCGCGATCCGCGTCATGGCCGGTCGGCCGCCGGGAGCGATGCTCACGTTCTCCCGGGTGTACTGCGAACGCTTGTCGCGACGGTAGAGGAAGTTGTAGAGCTCGGCGACCCGCTCGCGCAGCTCGTCGATGCCGTCGACCGGCGCGTAGGTCTGGCGGCGCGGATCAATGTGGAGTTCGTCGCGGCGGGGCGGCGCGCCCGGCAGCGGACCGACCTCCGGGGACCCCTGGCCGAGGTTGTACCAGGTCCGGCCGTCGGAGCCGTGGCCGGCGGCCGCCGCGCGGTGCATCACGTAGATCACGCCGGTCCGCGGCACCCGGCGAAAGCCTGGCGTCTCGGGGCTGGTAGCGGTGCCGGTCGTGGCTGGTGTCATTTCCTCTATCATCTTCGGCCGATGTACTTTGTGGAGCGGGCCGCGGCCGGTAGCCGATCGAGCCCATTTCGTCGTTGGGCGGCCGAGCTTATTCGAGTGCGTTTGGCGTCGCGAGGAGTCTGGTTCCGGGGGCGTTCGTGACTCTCGATCCGGTGCTGAATCATCTGCTTGGCGCGGAGCCCGCGCCGCTTGCCGCAGGTGACGATCCGGCCGGCTGGTACCGGTCCTTTCGGGAGGACGTGCTGGCGCCGTGGCAGGCGCGCGCGAACGGCGGCGCCGACCCTTCCGGCCGCGATCACTTCGCCCACGGCCTGCTTGGCGGTTTCGTCGCCGATCGTCCGGCCTGGGCGATGGTGGCAGGGCATCAGGCGGCGGTGAGGCGGTTGGCCTGGGAGCGGGGCGGCCAGGCTCTGGTCCCTGACGCCGGCATCGTCGCCTTCTGTGCCAGCGAGGAGGGCGGAGCGCATCCGCGCGCCGTTCACTCCTCGCTCAGGAAGGCGGCCGACGGCGGATTCCGCCTCGACGGCCAGAAACGATGGGCCACTCTGGCGCCGTCCGCGGCCGCGTTGCTGATCATCGCCTCCCTGGGCCGTGACGGCGACCGCAATCGCCTGCGGGCCGTGTGCGTGCCGAGCGACCGGCGGGGGATCGGGATCGCCCCCATGGATCTGGGCGAACGGAAGCCGTCCAATCCCGAAGTGCGCCACGCCGTCGTCGATCTGACCGCCGTTCCGGTTGCGGCCGGCGAGGTGATGGACGGCGATGGCTATACGGACGCGATCAAGCCCTTCCGGACGATCGAGGACCTGTACATCGGCGCCGCCACGACCGCGTACAACCTGGCGCTGGCCCGGCGGTCGGGATGGCCCGAAGCCGCGGTGGAGGACCTGCTGCTCCTGCTGGTTGGCGCCGGCGCGCTGGCCTTCGGTCCGCTCGACGAGCCCGCCGCGCACCTCGGGGTCGCCGCGCTGTCCCGGGCCACGGCCCGGACTCGCGCCGAGCACGCGGAGCACTGGGCACTCGTGGACGAGGCCGCGGCCGCGGCCTGGCGCCGCGCCACCGGCGGCGGCGGGGTGGCGGCGCGCGCCAAGGAACTCCGGCGGCAGGGTGCGTGGGCACGCCTCGCCGCGTCGTCGACCTGAGCCCGGCCATGCTCGACCGCATCCGCAGCTTCTTCGGTGAACGGATCGACCCCGAGCGGGCGGACGATCCGGACGCGCGCCTGCGGCTGGCGGCGGCAGCGCTGATGGTCGAGGTGATGCGCGCCGACTTCGATGCGGCGGAGGAGGAGAAGGAGGCCGTGCTGGCCGGTGTCAGACGTCATCTCGGGCTCTCCGAGGGGCAGACCAGCGAACTGGTGGAGCTTGCCGAATCGGAGACCGAGGGCTCCGTCTGCCTGTACGAGTTCACCCGGCTGATCCACGAGTCTTTCGACAACACCCGCAAGGGCCGGCTGATCGAGGAGCTGTGGCGGGTGGCGTTCGCCGACCGTGTGCTCGAAGCCCAGGAGGAGTTTCTGATCCGGAAGATCGCGAGGCTTCTGCACCTCCCGCACGCCGACTTCATCGCCGCCAGGCAGCGGGCGCGGGCACGGGTCCAGGAGGGCGCCGGGCGATGACGACGACAGCGACTCCGGCGGAAACGCACCCACCCGACCTGCATCCGATCGAGGCGAGCGCGCTGCAGGCGCGCCGCGAGCGGGTCTTCCTCATCCTGGCAGGACTGTTCCTGGGTTCGATGACGATGCTGAACATCCTCGGCGTGACGCGGTTCCTGGACCTGAGCTTCACGATCTTCGGGCTGCGCGTGCCCATGCCGCTGGCGGTCGGCGTGCTGCCCTATCCGCTGACCTTTCTGTGCACGGACTTCATCTCCGAGATCTACGGCCGCAAGCGGGCGAACTTCCTGGTCTGGGTCGGCTTCCTCGTCAACCTCTGGCTGGCCGTCATCCTGTGGGTGGGCGGCGCGCTGCCCGGCTTCGACGCGCCTGTGCCCGGCCCGGATGGCCGACTGCCGATCTTCTTCGAGATTCGGACGATGACCCTGGGTGTGATCGCGGCGTCGATGATCGCCTACCTGAGCGCGCAACTCTGCGACGTCTGGGTCTTCCACTTCTGGAAACGGTTGACGAAGGGACGCCACCTGTGGCTGCGCAACAACGGATCGACCGTGGTCAGCCAGTTCGTCGACTCGTTCTCCGTCATCACGATCACGCACTTCGCCGCGGCTGCGATTCCCGTCGAGACGGGGGAACCGATCTGGCCGCAGTTGTGGGTCTTCATCGGCACGGCCTACGTGTTCAAGTTCCTGGCGGCCGCGGTCGATACGCTGCCCTTCTACCTTGGCACCCGCTGGTTGCGCCGCTATCTCGAGATCGAGGAAGGAGAAGACCTGCGCCAGGGGACCATGCACTAGGATTCAGCGCCCTTCGGGCGCGGTGGAGTAATGAGCAACGCAGCGGACAACTGGAACCTTACGTCCTGGCAGAGCGCCGACGTACGCCAGCAGCCGACCTATGCGGACCGGGAAGCGCTTCAGACGGCTGCCGCCCGACTCGGCGCGCTGCCGCCCCTCGTGACCTCCTGGGAGGTCGAGACGCTGAAGGGGCAGTTGGCCTCCGCGGCGCGCGGCGAGCGCTTCGTTCTCCAGGGCGGGGACTGCGCGGAGAGCTTCGCCGAATGCACGTCCGACTCGATCACGGCGAAGCTCAAGATCCTGCTCCAGATGAGCCTGGTCCTTACCCACAGCCTGAAGAAGCGGGTGATCCGCATCGGCCGGTTCGCGGGTCAGTACGCCAAACCCCGGTCGTCCGATACCGAGACCCGCGGTGGCGAAAGCCTGCCGTCGTACCGTGGCGACCTGGTCAACTCCCTCGACTTCAACGCCGCCGCGCGCGAGCCCGACCCGCTCAATCTTCTGCGCGGCTACCACCGCTCGGCGCTGACGCTGAACTTCATCCGGGGCTTGATCGATGGCGGTTTCGCCGATCTGCACCACCCGGAGTACTGGAACCTCGACTTCGTGAGCCACTCGCAGAACGCGGCCGAGTACCAGCGCCGTGTCGAGTCGATCGCCGATTCGCTGAAGTTCATGGAGACCCTCTCCGGGGTCGAGGTCGGCCAGATCGACCGCGTCGACTTCTACGCCAGCCACGAAGCGCTCCACCTCGTCTACGAGCAGGCACAGACCCGGACGGTGCCGCGGCGGGAGGGTTGGTACAACCTGGCGACCCATCTGCCGTGGATCGGGCTGCGGACAGCGTTCCCGGGCTCGGCCCACATCGAGTACGCGCGCGGCATTCGGAATCCCCTGGGCGTCAAGGTGGGGACCGGCATGGATCCCGCGGACGTGGCCGGCCTGGTCGAGGTGCTGAATCCCGACGGCGAGGAGGGCCGGCTCGCGCTGATTCACCGCTGCGGCGCCGAGAGGGTGGCTCAGGAGCTGCCGCCGATCATCGAGGCGGTCTCGGCCACCGGCAAGCCCGTGCTCTGGATCTGCGATCCGATGCACGGAAACACGAAGAGCACGTCCGAGGGCATGAAGACGAGGGACTTCAACGCCATCCTGTCGGAGCTTGAGCAGGCTTTCGACCTCCACGCCGAGCACGGCACCATTCTGGGCGGCGTCCACTTCGAACTCACCGGCGAGGACGTCACCGAGTGCACCGGCGGCGCCCGCGGCCTCGACGAGCGGGGACTGCGCCGGGCCTACCGCTCACAGGTCGATCCGCGGCTGAACTACGAGCAGGCTCTGGAGATGGCCCTGCTGGTGGCGCGCAAGGGGGCCCAGGCTTCTTGAGGGGTGCGGCGCGCTGAAGGGTTACTATTGCGGCGCCCTTTGCGAAGGAGCGCTTGGCATCCATGTCCCCGGCTAGCCAGAGTTTCCGCTTCCGTGAGTCCCGCCGCCTGCTGCGGGAGGTGCCGGTGCGCCTGTCGGTGCCCGGCGAGGATGGCGAACTCGCCGCCCGGACGCGCGACATCGCGATCGGCGGCATGTTCGTGGCCACGTCGGACGTCCGGCCCGTGGGAACCGGCACGGCGTTCGTGCTCGAACTGGGGTCGGCGGACGCGCCCGACACGGTCCAGGGCGAGGCCGCGGTGGTTTGGGTCCGCGAGGCGCCGGGCGTCGCCGATCAGCCGGCGGGGATGGGCATGCAGTTCACGCGCGTCGAGCCGCCGGGAGAGGAACGGCTGGCGATGCTGTTCTCCGAACCGCCGGACGAGGCCGCCGGCTCGGACCCACCTGCGGCAGCGCCGCCGCCGGTGGCCGAGGAAGTGGAGGAAGACGTGGCGGAGGAGCCCGAGGCAGAGGAGACCGGGGCAGAGGACGACACACCGGACGGGGCCGATGTGGAGATCGAAGAGCCGGAAGAGCCTGCGGTCGAGAACGAGGCCCAGGCTGCGGAGCCGGTTGATCTCGCAGAGGCCGCGGAAGAGCCTCCTTCGGACGAGGCCGCAGCTCCGGAGGAGCCGGCGACCGGCGACGGCAAAGTCGGCGACACGCGCGCCGAGCTGTTCGGCGACCTCGCGGGGGGCCAGGACGACTGGATGAACCGGGAGTCCGACAGACCTTCCTGGGTCTGGCCGACGGTTGTGGGTGTCATCCTGGTCGGCCTCCTGCTGATCTTCCTGCGTGGGCCCCTGATGCGGCTCGTCGGCATCGGTGGAGACGGCGCCGAGGAGCAACCGGTCCCCGTGGCGCAGAGCTTCGAGGTGGCGGCGCCGGTCGAGGAACCGGCCCGGCCCGTGGATCCGCCCGCGGCCGCCCTGCCTTCGTCCGAGTCGTCGCCCGACCCGGTCGCCGCTGAAGTTCCCGATCGGCCGCCGCCGGCCCCGGCCCCGCCTGCCGAGCCGGCCCCATCACCCGAGCCGGCCGCCTCATCTCCCGAGCCGCCGGCCCCGCCTCCCGAGCCGCTCGTTCGGCCGCGCCCTCCGGCGCCTGCAGCATCAAGTCCGGCGCCGAGTGCATCGCCCGTCAACGCGACCGCGCTTCGCGCCATCAGCGCCTCGGTGCAGGATGGCCGGACGCTGGTCGAGATCACGGGCAACGCTCCGTTCGAGCGCCACCAGGTGATGCTGCTTGAAGCGCCGCCGCGGCTCCTCGTGCGGCTGATCGGCGTGCAGCGCGACTACAACGCGAGCGCGGTGAGCGCGCCTCTGCTGCGTGGCGTACGCACCGGCGTTCATGGCAGGGGAGCGACCCGGAACCTGCACGTGGTGCTCGATCTCGCGGCGCCCGACATCGTGGCGACGGTCGAGCGGCGCGGCGACCGGGTCGTCGTCAGCCTCTCGGATTGACCCTGGCGGAGTCCGCCGGCAGAGACAGCCCGCGGCGCGCCGCAGGCGGTGCGGCGCGCGTCGGCATCGGCATGTTGGCCAGCCGGGTGCTTGGGCTCGTCCGGGAGGCCGTGATCGCGAGTCTCGCCGGAGCCAGCGCTCTGGCGGACGTCATCTCCGCCGCGTTCCGCGCGCCCAACGCGCTCCAGAACCTGCTCGGCGACCAGGCGCTCTCGGCGTCCTTCATTCCGGTCTACAGCCGGCTGCTGAGTGAGGGCCGGCGGCGCGATGCCGGCGCGCTGGCGGGCGCCGTCTTCGGACTGCTGTTTGCCGTCATGGCGGCTCTCAGCCTTCTCGGCGTACTCCTGGCCCCGTGGCTGGTCAGGCTGTTCTTCGCCGGCTTCGCTGGCGATGCCGAGGCGGTGGCGGCCGGGGAAGCGGTCGTCGATCGCCTGGCGCTGACCACGCGCGCGGTCCGGATCAGTTTCCCGATGGTGGCGGCGATCACGCTCTCCGCGTGGTGTCTTGGCATTCTCAACAGCCACCGTCGTTTTCTGCTCCCCTACATCGCGCCCTGCTTCTGGAACGCCAGCGTGATCGCCGTGGTGTTGTTTGTCGCCGCGCGGCTGACCGGCGGTGAAGCGGATCGCGTGGAAGAGCTGGCGCTGGCCGCCTGTTGGGGCGGGTTGCTCGGCGGCCTGCTTCAGTTCGCCGTGCAGTTGCCGTCGGTGCTGCGCGCGACCGGTGGGCTGCGCCCATCGTTCAACCTGCGGGCGCCCGGCCTTCGGAGGACGCTGAGCCGGCTCTGGCCGGCGATCGCCGGCCGGGGCGCCGGTCAGCTCGGGGGCTATGTCGACGGTCTTCTGGCCTCCCTTCTCGCCGAGGGCGCGGTTGCGGTCCTGGGCTGGGGCCAGCGGCTGTACCTGCTACCCATCTCGCTGTTCGGCGTTTCGGTGGCGGCGGCGGAGCTGCCGGAATTGGCGCGGCTCGACGGGGACGAGGAGGAGCGGTCGAAGGTGGCGGCGCACCGTGCTGAACGGGCCGCGGCGGCGATGTCTTTCCTCGTCTCGCCGACGCTGGTCGGGTACCTGGCGCTGGGCATGGGAATCGTCGGCGCCGTGTATCGACACGGTTCCTTCGATCTGGACGACAACTGGCTCGTGTTCCTGGTGCTGGCCGCGTACTCGTTGGGCCTGCTGGCGTCGAGTACGTCACGATTGCTGCAAAGCGTGTTCTTTTCGTTCGGCGACACCCGGAGTCCTGCCCGGATCGTCCTGGTGCGCCTTGTGATCGCGGCCGGACTCGGGGCGGGACTGATGACGATCTTCGATCGCGTCGCCGTGGCGGACCTGCGGTTGCCCGGCTGGCTGGGGCCCGCGGTCGCGGAGGCGCCGGATGGCCTGCGTCTGGGCGCCGTCGGGCTGGCTCTGGGTTCCGCGGTTGGCAGTTGGTTCGAGCTGGCTCTGCTGCTTCGCGGCTTGCGTCGCCGGAATGCTCCGGTGAGGCCGTGGCGGCCATGGGGGCGGCATCTGCCCCTCGCGGTGCTTTGCCTTGCTCCCTGGGCGGCGACGCAAACCCTCATGCCGGGTCCGCCCTGGATAGCCGGCGTTCTCCCGGTCATGGGCTTCGCCCTTACCTATCTGGTCGCCGCGAACGCGCTCAAGGTGCCTGAAGCGCGGGCCCTCCGGCGCTGGTTGCTCGAAACCCGGCGCCGGGCCTCGACGTAGTCAGGATCAGGTAGGAGGAGTGGCGAGATGGAGATTCTGCTCAGCGTCGGTCTCGGTATCGGGTTGGCGGCGGCGTGTGGCTTCCGGGTCTTTCTGCCCGTCCTGGTCATGGGCGTCGCGGCCCGGGCTGGCGCACTCGACCTGGCTGAGGGCTTCGAGTGGATGGCGGGAACCCCGGCCCTGCTTGCTCTGGGCGTTGCGGCGATCTGTGAGGTCGGCGCCTACTACATCCCCTGGCTCGACAACGTCCTGGACGTGGCCGCGATGCCGGCCGCGGTGACCGCGGGCGTCGTCGTGGCCGCGGCGAACATCGAGACCGCGACGCCCCTGGTTGGCTGGGCTCTCGCGGCGGTGGCCGGCGGGACGGCGGCGGCGGTGGTCCAGACCGGAACGACGCTTCTGAGGGGAGCCTCCACGATGGCGACGGCCGGGATCGGCAATCCCGTGGTGTCGACCGGAGAGGCCGGGTCGGCGGCCGGCTTGTCGCTCCTGGCGATCACGATGCCCGTGCTCGCCCTGGCCGCCGTGGCGCTCCTGGTCGCGGTGGTCAGTGTCCGACTCCTGCGGCGGCGAGTGCTCAGGGCGCGGCGCGCCGAGTCCTGACGTCCATCGATTTTCGCGAGGCCGCGCCGCGGGAATCCTGAGGCATCCGTGCGGGGTTGAGGAGTCAACTGGCGCTAGGATGGTCGGGGCGCCGATGGAGGTTGTAACCGCTGTGACTTCGGGCAACATCGAACCGCGAGTCGAGCGCCGCCGGCTGTATCGCCCGGCTGTGGCGGTGGTCTTCGCGGGCCTGGCTTTCGGTTGTGCCTCGACTGGAGTACGGGAGACCGGCGAGAACGCGCTGCTGCGTGAACTCGAGCGCCGCGAAGTCAGGCATGCCCTGGTGCCGTTCGCGCTGAACGACGAGATGGCCGACTGGGTTCACGAAGCGGCCGGCGCGACCGACCGGGACAAGCGCCTCGATCGCCTGATCGAGGCGGTGACCGAGACATCGATGCTTGGCGTGGAGTACAGGGCCGGGCATACCGGATCCGCGGTGGATGTGTTCGAGACCCGGACCGCGAACTGCCTGGCCTTTACCCAGATGTTCGTCGGCATGGCCAGGGAACTCGATCTCGCCGCCTATTTCGTCGAGGTGTCGCACGTCGAGAACTTCGAGCGCGCAGGCGACCTGATCGTCATCTCCGACCACGTTGCCGTTGGTTTCGGGCCCAGGCATGCGATGCGGCTCATCGACTTCGGTCTGCGCGAGGACGAGCGGGGCTTCAGGGTCACGCCGATCAGCGATCTCACGGCGACCGCCCTCTACTACTCGAACCGGGGCGCCGAGGCGCTGCGGGCAGAGCGCCTCGACGAAGCCGTCGCCTGGCTCGAGGACGCGGTCCGGATCGACCCGGAACTGGCGTCCGCATGGGCCAACCTGGGAGTGGCCCAGCGCCGGAGCGGCAGGACGGTCCAGGCGGAGCGGAGCTACCGCCAAGCCCTGGTCGTCGATCCGGGGCTCAGTTCGGCCCTGGTCAACCTGGCGGTACTGCTGCGGCTGAACGGACGAACGGAGGAAGCGGACGACCTGCTGTTGATGGCGGACGCCAAGCGCAACCGCAACCCCTTCACGTACGTCGCCCTCGGCGACCTGAGCCTGCGCTACGGGCGCCTGGACGAGGCGGAACGCTTCTACAGCAGGGCCCGGAGGCTCGGACCCGACGAGGCGGCGCCGGCGGCGGCTCTGGGCGAGGTGCTGCTGCGCCGGGGCGAGCGGAAGGCCGCGGAGAAACTGCTTCGCCGCGCGCAGCGGCTGGAGCCCGACGGCGACCGGCGGATCGAGCGCCTGGTTCGTTTGCTGGCGGCCTCCTAGGGCCGCCTGGCGGCCGCGCGACCGGGTTTCTGCCGTGCCGCCCCTCTGGCAGCTCTGGATCGATACCGGAGGCACGTTCACCGACTGCGTCGCGATCGACCCGGAGGGCTCATCCCGGTGCGTGAAGGTCCTGAGCTCGGGCGCCGTCCGGGCCACGGTGGTCTCGAACGGAGCGCAGGGGCCCCGGCTCGAGACACGCTTCGACCTGCCCGAGGGATTCTTCGCCGGCTACCGCGCGGTGCCACTTGGCGAAGGCACGCCGGCGTTGGTGGAGGAGTGGTCGGCGGATGGAACCTGCAGGCTCCTGCCCGTGGAGGGCGGCGCCGCAACTCCGGCCCTGGAGCCCGGCCGGGTGCTGGAGCTCCTGTCGCCGGAGAACGCTCCGATTCTCGCCGCGCGCATCGCCACCGGCAGCGCGCTGAGTGAACCCTTGCCGCCGTGCGATCTCCGGCTCGCCACGACCCGTGGCACCAACGCCCTGCTCGAGCGGGCGGGATCACGGACCGTGCTCTTCGTCACCGAAGGGTTCGCGGACCTGCTGCTGATCGGCGACCAGGCCCGACCGGACATCTTCGCGCTCGCGGTCGAGCGCCCGGCGCCCCTGTACGAACGGTCGGTCGAGGTCGGCGGAAGGCTCGACGCCGAGGGCCGGGAGCTGGAGCCGCTCGACGAAGACGGCCTGGGAACCGCCGCCCGCGCTCTCGTCGACGAGGGCTTCCGTGCCGCGGCCGTGGCGTTGATGCACAGCTACCGGAACCCGGATCACGAGCGGCGGGCGGAGCGCATCCTTCGCTCCGCCGGTTTCCGTACGGTGTCCTGCTCGGCGGAACTGGCGCCGCTGATCAAGATCGTGCCGCGGGCGCACACGGCCGTGGTCGACGCCTACCTGGGGCGGGCAGTCGGCGGCTACCTGGAGACCACGGGGGCGGCGCTCTCGGGAGGACGCGCGGGCGGTCGCGGGCCGGAAGCGGGAGAAGCCGGCGGTGCCGCGCCCCGGGTGATGACCAGCGCCGGCGGACTGGCTGGCTTCTCGAGCTACCGGCCCAAGGACAGTCTGCTGTCGGGTCCCGCCGGGGGCGTCGTGGGCGCGGCCGCGGCGGGGCGCGCGAGCGGTCATGACCGGGTCATCGGCTTCGACATGGGCGGCACCAGTACGGACGTGTCGCGCTACGACGGCGACTTCGAGTACAACTTCGAGTTCCGTGTCGGCGACGCGGTCGTCGTGGCGCCGGCCCTGGCGATCGAGACCGTGGCCTCCGGCGGCGGCTCGATCTGCCGGGTGGATCACGGCCAGCTCAAGGTCGGGCCCGAGAGTGCCGGGGCGCGTCCGGGGCCCGCCTGCTACGGCGCCGGCGGACCGCTCACGATCACCGATGTGAACCTCTTGCTGGGGCGCATCGATCCGAGTGCTTTCGGTCTGCCCATCGACGTCGCCGCCGCCGAAGATCGTGCCGCCGAGGCGCTGGCCGACCTCGGCGGTGTCGACGAGCGGCTCCTCGGCGGGTTCCTCGCGATCGCCAACGAACGGATGGCCGACGCGATTCGCCGTATCTCTATCTCGCGCGGCTACGACCCGACGGACCACGCCCTGGTGAGTTTCGGCGGTGCTGGCGGGCAGCACGCCTGTGCGATCGCGTCGGAGCTGGGCATGGGGACGGTCCTGGTGCCCGTCGATACGTCGCTGCTCAGCGCGGTCGGGCTCGGTCACGCCGTGCTGGAGCGATTCGCTCACCGGCAGGTCCTCGAGCCGCTCGACGGTGGCGGGGTGGGATCGGTGGTCGAGCGCCTGGAAGGCGAGGCGCTGAGCCGGCTCCTGGAAGAACGTGGCGCGAACCTGGAAGGCGCCGCGGTCCGGCGTCGAATCGTCCGGCTCCGGTTGCTCGGTCAGGAAACGGCGCTCGAGGTGGAACCCGCTTCCGCCGCGGAGGCCGCCTCGACCGAGGTCATCGCGGGTCTTTTCGCCGACCGCTATCAGGCGGTCTACGGCTATCCGCCCCCGGAGCACCCGATCGAAGTCGAGTCGGTCCGCGTCCTGGCTTCGACCGCTCCCGCTGCCGCGCGGCTCGATCGGGCCGGAACCGCCAGGGGCCGCGAAGTCGAAGCCGGCGAGTACCGGGCCTGGTTCGCCGGCTGGGGGACGGCCGCGCTCCTGCGCCGCGAGGACCTCGCTCCGGGTTTCGAACGGTCCGGTCCGTGCCTGGTGCAGGAACGGCACAGCATCACGGTCGTGGAGCCGGGTTGGAGTCTGCGTGTGGACGAGGCCCGCGCGCTGGTCCTCGAAGGGCCGCAGGAGGCCTAGGGGCTTTCCGCCGGCACGCGGGCGGAACTTCCTGGGCGGAAGGACGTACCAAGGGTCGTTCTCGACTGACCGCTGGTGGGAGTGGCGTAGAGTTGCGCGTTCCTGCCTGCTTCCTCTTTCATGCGCTGCCTCCTCGATTCGGCCACCCGTTCCCGGAGTCCATCCTCCTGGCTCTACGCGGCTTGCCTTGCCATGTGCGCGCTGGGGACGATTGCCATGGGCTGTACCCACACGAGCGTGCTGGAGCGCATCCCGGAGGTCGCGGAACCGCCGCCGGAGTTCGACCTGGGGTTCGACCGTGCGCCCGGTGCGGCGGCGCCCGGCGCCTGTAGCGCGCTGGGCGATCAGACGCTGTGGAACCTCCAGGATCGTCTGGCCGGTCAGAGCTTCGATCTCCAGGTTGCCTGGAGCCGGGTCGAGGCTGCCGACGCGCGCGCCCGGGAGAGCGGCGCCTACCTGATGCCGCGTCTCGACGCTTCCCTGACCGGCAACGACCTGACGTTCCCAGGCAGCGGCATCGTGAACCAGTTCCTGCTCGCCGGGGCGGCCTGGGACTCCAGCCTGGCGTCCAGCTTCGAGATCGATCTCTGGGGTCGCCTGCGCAACCGCGAACTGGCGGCTCTGCTGGATGCCGAGGCGAGCGTCCATGACCTGCGCTCGCTGGCGATCAGCCTGTCTTCGGGGTTGGCCGAGGTCTGGTTCGGCGTCGTCGCGGAACGTGAACTCATCGCGCTCCTCGAGAGTCAGCAGCGGACTTCGGAGAGGTTCCTGGAGCTGACCCAGCTTCGCTTCGGACAAGGCCTGGGGCCGGCTCAGGACATCGGCCGCCAGCGGGAACAGTTGCTGAGCCTCCAGGGTCAGATCGAACTCGCGCGAGGGCGGCTGGAGTCGCTGGAGTTCCAGCTCGCAACGCTTCTTGGCAGTACGGAGCGCCTGACTCCGGACGACGCGCCTGGCCTGGGACCGTTGCTGGAAGCCGCCGAACAGCCTGATCTCGGCGTGCCGGCCACGTTGCTCGACCGGCGGCCCGACCTGCAGGCGGCTCGCTGGCGGGTCGAGGCGGCGGATCGCCGGGCTGCAGCCGCGGTCAGGGAGTGGCTGCCGTCGCTGTCGCTGACTGCCCTGGTCACCGGGCGGGCGCTGGAGGTCGCGGACGTTCTTGGCGACCTCGTCCGGCAGATCGGCGGTACCGCCTCGCAGGCCGTCTACGGCGGCGGCGGCCGGCGGGCTCGGATCGATCAGGCGTACGCGGCGGCGGAGGAGAGCCTCTACGCCTACGCACAGTCCCTGGTCAACGCGGTCGGCGAGGTGCAGACGGCGCTTGCGGTTGGCCGCAGCAGCCGTGAGCTGGTGGCGAACCTGGAGGAGCGGTTGGGGGAGGCACGCCGGGTGCTGCTTCTCACCAGCGAGTCGTACCGTGAGGGCGCCACGGACTACCTGAACGTGCTGACCGCGCTTCTGTCCCAGCAGGGGCTGGAACAGGCGCTGATCGACGCCCGCCGGCAGCAATTGGCCAGCCGGCTACAGCTCTGCCGCTCGCTGGGTTTCGCGCCGGGCACGTCGGTGGAGCGGCTGGCGGCAGGACTCGCCGCGGCGCCCGAAACAAGAGTCGCTGAGGGAGCGTCCTGACAGACGGAAGGCGATGAAGGGTACCCTGATCCGCGTCGGCATCGTGGTGCTGGTCCTGGCCGTCGGCCTGGCGGCTGCCAGGGCGATCATTCAGGCCAGACCGGAGGCCGTGCAGAGGCCGCCGGACGATTCCGGCGTGCTGGTGGAAGTTGCCGAGGTGAAGCGGCTGCCGCGGCGCATCGACATCGAGGCCCAGGGGACCGTCCTGCCGGCCCAGAGGGTCGTCGTCCAGCCTCAGGTGAGCGGGCGGATCGCGTTCGTCATGCCGCGGCTCGCCCCGGGGACGCTGCTGCGGGAGGGCGACGTCGTTTTCGCGATCGAGGATGCCGACTTCAAGCTGGCGGTGGCCCGGGCCACTGCGTCGGTCGCCGAGGCGGCTGCGCAGCTCGAACTGGAGCAGGGCCGTGGCCGGGTCGCCGAGCGGGAGTGGGAGCTGTTCCAGGATGAGCTGGACGTCGAACAGATGGAGGCCTCGCTGGCGCTCCGCGAACCGCAGTTGCGCTCCCGGCTTTCAGCCGTCCACACCGCCCGCGCAGCCCTGGCGCGGGCCCGGCTGGACCTCGAACGCACGGTCGTGCGCAGTCCGTTCAACGCCGTCGTCCTCTCCGAGTCGATCGAGGTCGGGCAGACGGTGACGCCGCAGAGTCAGGCCGTGACGCTGGCGGGCACCGACGCCTTCTGGGTGCGGGCCGCG
Organism: Acidobacteriota bacterium; assembly: GCA_028875725.1. Taxonomy (NCBI): domain Bacteria; kingdom Pseudomonadati; phylum Acidobacteriota; species Acidobacteriota bacterium. The sequence continues at coordinate 2,025,846 of JAPPCR010000006.1, read as the reverse complement.
GTCCGAACCGACGAACTCGAACAGCTCCGCGTTCCCGGTCTCCACGGCGACGTCGAGGGTTCGCGCGCGCTCGTGCGGCTCGATCCCGAGACCGACTACGTCCTGCCGGGCCGCATCGTCCGTTTGCTGGGAGACCTCGACACCGCGGGCCGGATGGCCCGCGTGCTGGTGGAGGTCGACGATCCGCTCGGACTCGCGCGCGGAACGGGCGGTCCCGCGGGACGAGGACTCCTGCTCCTGGACAGCTACGTCGACCTCCTGCTCGAGGGCGGTACGATCCGCGACCTGTTCGAGGTGCCCAGGGAGTGGCTCCAGGAGGGCGGACACCTCTGGATGTACACCGGCGCGCAGCTCGAGCGTCGACCGGTCGACGTGGCGTGGCGTTTCGAGGACAGCGTGTGCATCGATACCGGCCTGGCTGACGGGGAACTCGTCGTCACCAGCCGGATCGCCACGCCGATCGAGGGGATGAGGCTCCGCCTGGGAGCGGATGAACCACCGTCGATCGCCGCCGAGTTCCTCTCCGCCGCCAGCCGCTGGGACGTGTCGGGCTGGGGCGCCGTGCCGACGGGAGTTGCGCCATGAGCCTGATGTCCCACGACCACGGCCCCGTCGACAGGAAGGGGCCGATCGGCTGGATGGCGGCCCATCCGGTCGCGGCGAACCTGCTGATGGGGGTTCTGGTCATCGGCGGCATCCTCTTCGCCTTCGGAACCAAGCGGGAGGTGTTCCCGGAAATCGATATGGACATGGTGACCGTGGTGGTCGCCTATCCGGGGGCGTCGCCCCAGGAGGTCGAGGAGGGAGTCGTCCTGGCGATCGAGGACGAGATCAGTTCGCTCGACGGCATCAAGAAGATCAACTCGATCTCGGTCGAGGGGCTGGGCACGGTGATGGCCGAGCTTCTCACCAGCGCGAACCCGGACCGGACCTACAACGACATCAAGAGCACGGTGGACCGGATCACGTCCTTCCCGCAGGACGCCGAACGCCCTGTCATCTCGCTGGTGACGAACCGCAGGCAAGTGCTGTCGCTGCTGGTTCACGGCGACGTGGAACTCAAGTCGCTCGACCGGCTCGCCGAGGAGATCAGAAGCGAGCTGCTTTCGGACGAACGGATCACCCTGGTGGAGAAGGCTGGCATCCCGCCGCCCGAGATCAGCGTCGAAGTGCCTGCGGACAACCTGCGGCGCTACGGCCTGACGCTGCCGCAGATCTCGACGGCCGTGCGCGCGGCATCGATCGACCTCCCCGGCGGCTCGGTCAAGACCGAGGGCGGTGAGGTGCTGGTCCGCACCACGGAGAGGCGGGACTACGGCGAGGAGTTCCGGGACATCACTCTGATCGCCCGGGCCGACGGCACCCGGGTCCGGCTGCGCGACGTGGCCACCGTGGTCGACGGCTTCCGGGAGACGGACGAGGAGCTGTACTACAACGGTCAACCGGCGATCGACCTGCAGGTCTACCGTGTCGGTGAGGAGGTGCCGCTTCAGGTCTCGTCCGCGGTCTACGACCTGGTCGAGCGCCGGCAGGGCACGTTGCCGGACTCGGTGGGACTCTCGATCGTGAACGACGAGTCGGAGGAGTACCGGGCCCGGCTGTCGATTCTCGGAAAGAACGGCCTGATCGGACTGCTGCTGGTCGTCACCGTGCTGGGCATCTTCCTGCGGCCGGCGGTCGCCTTCTGGGTCAGCCTGGGCATCTTCATCTCATTCTGCGGCTCGTTCTTCCTCATCCCGATCCTCGGCGTGTCGCTCAACATGATCTCGCTCTTCGCGTTCATCCTCGTACTGGGGATCGCGGTGGACGACGCGGTCGTCGTCGGCGAGGCGATCTTCTACCACCGCCGGGGGGACAACCGGCTCGAGGCCGCGATCGTCGGCACCCGCGAGGTGCTGACACCGGTCACGTTCGCGGTGCTCACGACGATCATCGCCTTCATCCCGCTGGCCATCGTCCCCGGCATCACGGGCAAGTTCTTCCGGAACATCCCGTTCATCGTCATTCCCGTCCTGTTGCTGTCCCTGATCGAGTCCGTGTTCATCCTGCCGGCGCACCTCCGGCACGTTGGACGGACGAAGCTGCGCGGCCGCAAGGGCCGGAGGCGGTCGCTCAATCCGTTCAAGAAGCTGGGCGCCCTTCAGCTCCGTTTCTCGGAGTGGGTGGAGCGCGTGATCGCGGGGCAGGTGCCGCCGATCATCCGGAGACTGGTCCGGGACCGTTATCTGACCGTGGCCGTCATGTTCTCGGGGCTGGTCGTCGCGGTCAGCATCGTCGCGGGGGGCCACATCAAGTTCAACTTCTTCCCGCGGATCGAGGGCGAGTTCGCGAACGGTGTGATCGAACTGCCGTTCGGCGCGCCGGTCGCGGACACCCGCGAGGTTGCGCGACGGATGACCCAGGCCGCGGAGGAGGTCGGCGCCGAATTCGTGGCGGAGGGGCGGATGCGCCGTCGAGCCGACGGCTCGATGCCGGAGACGGTCCTGGAGGGACTTCGGGCGAGGATCGGCAGCGCCGACACGGGCGCTTTCGGCCCCGGCCAGGGTTTCCCCGCGACCGGTGGACACGTCGGCGTCGTCACGGCATACCTCGTTCCCGACGCGGAGCGCGAGTTCGGCTCGGCCGAGTTCACCGCGCGCTGGCGCGAGCGGGTCGGTGAGGTTTCGGGGGTCGACCGGTTGTCGTTCGACTTCAACACCGGTCCGTCAGCCGGCGCAAAGGTCTCGGTCCAGCTCGAGCACACCCAAACGCCGCCGCTCGAAGCGGCGGCGGCGCGTGTCGCCGCCTCGCTGGCGACCTACAACGGCGTATTCGATGTCGACGACGGCTTCAAGGTCGGCAAGCCGCAGCTCGACCTGGTGCTCAAACCGGCCGCGAAGGGTCTGGGGCTCACCGAGCGGGCCCTGGCGGCCCAGGTCCGCGGCGCCTTCTTCGGTGCCGAAGCGAGCCGCCAGCAGCGGGGCCGTGACGAACTGCGCGTCTACGTCCGCCTGCCGCGCGAGGAGCGGGATTCGGTCCACGCGATCGAGAATCTGCTGATCCGCACCCCGGGCGGCGGCGAGATTCCGCTCCACCAGGCGGCGTACGTGCGGCCGGGAAGATCGTTCACCGAGATCCTCCGGGTCGACGGACGCCGCACCGTCACGGTAACCGCCGACATCGACCCGACGGCCACCACCGGCAACGACATTCGAGCCGCCCTGGCCCGGACCATCCTGCCCGAGGTTGTGGCCGACACGCCCGGACTGACGTTCAACTTCAGCGGCGAACAGGAGGCGCAGGCCGAAGCGGTTGCTTCCCTGACGGGGAGTCTGATCGTCGCCATGCTTGCCATGTACGCCCTGATGGCGGTCGCCTTCCGCAGCTATCTGCAGCCCTTGGTCGTTCTGTCGGCGGTGCCCTTCGGCATGTTCGGGGCCGTTGTCGGCCACCTGATCATGGGCTACGACCTGAGTTTCCTCAGCATCTTCGGCCTGGTCGCTCTTTCCGGCGTCGTGGTCAACGACTCGCTGGTCCTGATCGACGCGGTGAACCAGTTGCGGAGCGAGGGCAGGAGCCTGGTCGATTCCGTGGTCGGCGGTGTCACCCGGCGTGTGAGGCCGGTCATCCTGACCTCGCTGACGACCTTCTTCGGTCTGATGCCGATCATCCTGGAACGGTCGAATCAGGCCCAGTGGCTGGTCCCGATGGCGCTCAGCCTCGGCTTCGGCGTTCTGTTCGTGACCGGCATCGCCCTGGTTCTCGTGCCCTGTACCTACATGATGGTCGACGACCTGAAGAACGGTCTGCGCTGGCTCGTGGGGATGAGCCCGGAGCCGGGAGAAGCGCAGCCGGCGCCGCAGCCCGGAGGCAGGTAGCCGGCGAGGTCCCTCGCGCCGTGGACGACCTGGTTCGGGCATGCCAGCCGCTGTGGCCAAGGGGAATCTCGGTCTTCCTCTCGCACCAGGCCCGCTTTCGCAATCCGCTGTCGCCCGTCGACCGGGAGGCGCTGTCCGATTCGGACGCGGCGATGGATCCGGCTGTCGTGGCCATCGTCGCGGAGGAACTCCCGGAGCGGCTCGACCGGCTCGAGCGGGGCACCTACTTCCCGGTGCCGCTGGCCAGAGCGGTCGCCGGGGGACGCGGCTTCGACGACGCGCTGATGTCCTTCCACTACCCGCCGGTCGTGGTCGACGCGGACCGGCGCTGGTTCTGGAAGGGGCAACCCGTGGCGGAGCGCATCCGGCGTTTCTTCGTCCAGCACATCGGCTTCGAACGGGCCCTTGGCGTCTGGTTCGTCGAGTACCGGGTCAACGACGGCTGGTGGGACAAGTGCTACCTCGACTGCGCGACCACGCCTCTGGTAGCGGTTCAATTGGGGGAAGGGACCGAAGACGGGGAGGGCCGGGTCGTCGCCGATCTGAACAACGGCGGCACCGACACTCTCGATCCCGGTTCATTGCGCCTGGACGACCAGGAACGGCTGTTCGCGACGTCCGCTGACCACGGCCTGGTCGAGATCGCGGACGCACCCCGCTTCGCATTGCTGCGCACCGTGTCCGAGGACTGCCGGACGGTGGAGCTCGCCGGAGCCCGGCGCACCCTGCGCTGGCCTGACGACGGTTAACACTGGGTGCGCCGACGTCCTCGTCGGCATCCGGCGCGAGCGCCGGCTTCCTAGCCCTCTAGCGAACTCCCGTCGGCGTCGAGGAAACGCATCTCGCCAAGGTCCAAAGCCCGGATCTTCTCCTCGATCCTGACGCGATCGCCGACGACGATCAGGGTCGCGTTGTTCGGCTTGAACCAGGTGTCGTGGAACGCCGTCTCACCAGGCGATGCCGTAGTCCTCGCCGAAGTCGCTGGCCCCGCCCCACATCGTTCCGTTCTCGCGGTCGAACCAGATCGCGGTGATGGGTCCGGAAGTGCGGTCGAGCGAGCGCACGCGGTAGCCCATGCGGCCGAGTTCCGCCCGTACCCAGGGCGGCACGTCGCGACGGACGTCGACGTCTCCTGGCCGCGATTCGTGGGCACCGAAGGAACTCTGCATCTGGTGGCTGGTGATGTTCGCCGCTTCGACGGCTTCCTGGACGTTCATGCCGAACTCGAAGACGTTCAGGAAGAACTGGAGCAGGTTCTGGTCCTGGGTGTCGCCGCCCTGGACGGCGAACGAGAGGTAGGGCGAGCCATCCTTGAGCGCCATGCCAGGGGTAAGGGTGGCGCGGGGCCGCTTGCCCGGCTCGGGCAGGTTGTACGGGTTGAGCCCCGGGTCGAGTACGAAGCTCTGCATCCGCTGACTCATGCCGATGCCGGTGCGGCCGGCGATGACGGCGGGGATCCAGGCGCCGCTCGGGGTCACGGATACGACCCAGCCCTCGGCGTCGGCGGCCTGGATCGAGGTCGTCCCGGCTGTGAAGGCTTCCTCGTAGGTCATGCGCGGGAAGGGCTGTCGGCCGGCCGACGCCTGCTGGAAGCCCTGCTCTCCCTCGGCGTCCGCCTCCGGCGGGATCGGCGTCCACCGTTCGAGCAGGTCGAGGAAGGGGTTCTCGCCCTCCTGGAAGGCGTACGGATCGCCCGGACTGGCGTTCTCGTCGTTCCTCCCCCAGTCGATCGACTCGTAGCGCGCGCGGGCGTAGTTCTTGGAGAGCAGACCCTCGAGCGGTTCCTCGGGCGGGTAGTACGGGTCACCGTAGTAGAAGTCGCGGTCGGCGAAGGCGAGGTTCATCGCCTGGTAGAGGGTGTGGATGTAGCGGGCCGAGTTGTAGCCCATGGACTTGAGGTCGGCGTTCTCCAGGATGTTCAGCGCCTGGAGCATGACCGGCCCCTGGACCCAGGAGGTCAGTTTGTAGACGTCGACGCCGCGGTAGTTCGTGCGGACCGGCTCCTCGATGTGGACCTGCCACTGGTCGAGATCGGCCATCGTGTGGAGACCGCCCAGTTCCCGCGAGCCGCGGACGAACTCCTCGGCAATGTCACCGCGGTAGAACCGGTCGTAGGCGGCGGCCAGGGCTTGCTCGCGGGTTTTGCCCTGCTTGAGCGCCGCGGCCTCGGCGTCGACCAGTTTGCGCAGCGTGTCGAGCAGGTCCGGCTGGCGGAAGATCTCGCCCTCCCTCGGGGCCGCGCGACCGTCGCTGTCCCCGGACGACGACAGGTGGGGCAGGAAGACCCGGGCCGAGTCCGGCCACTGCTGCAGCATCTCTCTGCGGCGCTCCATGTTGTCGGCCTGGGCGCGCTCGATCGGGTAGCCGTCCGCCATCTGAATGGACGGTTCGAGCACTTCGGCCAGGCTCATCGTCCCGTAGTGCGCGAGCATGACGATCAGCCCGCCTGGGGTGCCCGGCGTCACCGCTGCGAGCGGACCGTACTCCGGCGGGTAGACGAAGCCACGTTCGCGGAAGAAGTCGACCGTGGCGCCGGTCGGCGCGACGCCGAGCGCGTTGATCCCGACCACTTCGCCCTCGCGCGGATCGAAGATCAGGGCCTGGGTTTCGCCGCCCCAGCCCAGGGTGTCCCACATCGTCGAGGTCGCGGCGAGCATGGCGCAGGTCGCGTCGACGGCGTTGCCGCCGCGCGCGAAGATCAGGGCGCCGGCAGTGGCGGCCAGCGGTTTCCCGGTCACCGCCACCCAGTGGCGCCCATGCAGGACGGGCTTGACGGTGCGCTGGGCCAGGACCGGAGCAGCGGCGGTGACGGCGGCAACGAGGAGCGTCAGGATGCGAACGCGGATACCCGGGGCCGTTGTGGTGGTCATCGGAGCAGCTTATCGTCGGCGCGTGGCCGACCCTGCTGCGAGGTGGCCGGGAGGCAGCCGTCGCCGCTGATAGCCTGCCGGTCTCTCACCTGAAGCTACGAGGACTCCGCTCCATGAAAGCAGCCGTTTTCCACGAAGTCGGGCAACCGCTCGAGATCACCGACGTCGCGATCAGCAAGCCGGGACCGCACGAGATCCTGGTCCGGAGTTCGGTGGTCGGGGTCTGCCACAGCGACCTGCACTTCGTGGACGGCCTGTGGCCGATTCGTACACCCGCGATCCTCGGCCACGAAGCGTCCGGGATCGTCGAGCAGGTGGGTTCCGAGGTGCGCTACGTCGAGCCCGGCGACCATGTGATCACCTGTCTCTCCGTGTTCTGCGGCTACTGCGAGTACTGCATGAGCGGCGAGCCGGCGCTCTGCGACAAGCGCGCTACGCGACGGCCGAGAACGGAGGAGCCTCGGCTGGCGTTGCCGGCGAGCAACGGCGGCGGCCCGCGCCCTATCTCTCAGTTCGCCGATCTGGCCTCGTTCGCGGAGCAGATGCTGGTGCACGAGAACGCGGTGGTGAAGATCAGGAAGGATATGCCGCTCGACCGGGCGGCGGTCATCGGCTGCGCCGTGATCACCGGCGTGGGCGCGGCGTTCCGGACGGCGGCGGTGGAGCCCGGGTCGACGGTGGCGGTCATCGGCTGCGGCGGCATCGGCCTGTCGACGATCAACGGCGCCGACCTGGCCGGGGCTTCGCGCATCATCGCCATCGACCGGGTGTCGTCGAAGCTCGATCTGGCGAGGGCGTTCGGCGCCACCGACACGATCGACGCATCGGACGGCGACACGGTGAAGCAGGTGCTGGATCTCACCGGCGGCGGCGTCCACTACGCCTTCGAGGCGATCGGGCTCAAGGCCACGGCGGAGCAGGCGTGGGCGATGCTGCGGCCGGGCGGTACGGCCACCGTCATCGGCATGGTGCCGATGGGCCAGAAGGTCGAGATCCCGGGCCACGAGTTACTGCAGTCCAAATGTCTGCAGGGCTGTACGATGGGATCGAACCGCTTCCGCGTCGACATGCCGCGCCTGGTCGAGTTCTACCTGGGCGGCCGGCTGAAGCTCGACGAGCTGATCTCGGACCGGATCGAGTTCTCGCAGATCAACGAGGCCCTGCAGAACCTGAAGAGCGGCGAGGTGGCCCGCCAGGTCATCGTGTTCGATGACTAGCCGATTGCGCGCGGCCGCCGTTGCCTGCTGCGCCCTGGTTGTCCTTACTCTCGCGCCCGCAGCGGCCGGTGCCGGGGTCGTGGAGAAGGCGGGCCTGGAGGCCGCCGTGGCGGAGCGCGCCGACCTGCTCTGGGACGCCGCCCGGAAGATCTGGGAGTGGGCCGAGCCGGGCTACCAGGAAACGAAGTCGTCGGCCCTGCTCGCCTCCCTCGTCGAGGAGGAGGGGTTCGAGGTCACGCGCGGCGTCGCCGGAATCCCGACCAGCTTCGTCGCCTCGTTCGGCGCCGGCCGCCCCGTGATCGCGATTCTGGCCGAGTTCGACGCGCTGCCGGGACTGTCGCAGGACGCCGTTCCCACCCGCTCTCCGCGCCAAGGGCCGGACTGGGGCCACGCCTGCGGCCACCACCTGTTCGGCGCCGGCTCGCTCGGTGCCGCGCTGGCGGTGGCCGACGGCATCCGCGGCGGCGCGATCGGGGGCACCGTACGGCTCTACGGCACCCCGGCGGAAGAGGGCGGCGGCGCCAAGGCCTTCATGGCTCGCGCCGGGCTGTTCGACGACGTCGACGCGGTGCTGCACTGGCACCCGGGTGACGGGAACTCGGCCGGCGATCCGACGAACCTGGCCCGGGTGGCGGCGAAGTTCCGCTACCGCGGGCGGAGCGCCCATGCCGCGGCGTCGCCCGAAGCGGGCCGGTCGGCGCTCGACGCGGTGGCGATTCTGAACTACGGCGCCGAGCTCCTCCGCGAGCACACGCCGGACCGCACGCGCATCCACCACGTGATCACCGCCGGCGGCGACGCGCCGAACGTGGTGCCGGCGTTCGCCGAGGCGTACTACTACGTCCGCCACCCGAACATCGACATCGCCCGCTCGATCTACGACCGGCTGGTTCTGGTGGCCGAGGGCGCCGCCCACGCCACCGAGACGGAGCTCGAGATCGAGTTCCTGGGCGGGATCCACAACCTGCTGCCGAACGACACGCTGTCCAAGGTCTCGCTGCGCAACTTCAAGGCCCTCATCGACATGAAGTACACGGAAGCGGAGAAGGGCTGGGCCCGGAAGCTCCAGGAGTCGCTGCTCAAACCGCGGCCCCTTGCCTCGGTATCCCAACTGCGCGACGAGACGGGCAACACGAGCCTGGGTTCCACGGATGTCGGCGACGTCTCCTGGGTGGCGCCGACGACCGGCATCCGCACAGCGTGCTGGGTGCCCGGCACGCCGGCCCACTCCTGGCAGGCGACCGCGGCCGGCGGCACGACGATCGGCCGCCGGGGCATGCTGATGGCCGCCCGCGTTCTCGCCGCCACGGCCTGGGATCTGTTTGCCGATCCTTCGATCGTCAAAGCCGCCCGTGAGGAACTCGATCGCCGGCTGGCCGACCGGCCCTACCGCGCCGCTCTCGAAGAGGGCCAGCAGCCGCCGCTCGACTACCGCAAGGCGCCCGAGCGCTAGCTCGATCCGGTGCGGAACCGGATGCCTGCCTGCAGGCTGACGTCGACGGCGGAGCCGTACTTGAAGGTGTTGTTGGTGAGGCTGAAGTAGGCGGAGCGCTTGATCTGGCCGGGGGTGGGGTCGAGTCTTCGGGTCCAGCCGACGTCGATGAGGGTCGCGGTGACGCCGAGGATGGAGAGGTTGAGCTGGCGGAAGGGGCTCTGCTGGTGACGGAGCTGGAGGACGATCGAGGACCTGGGGCCGGTGGGGCGTTCGCCGGCGATGGCGACGGTGATGATGTTCTGCGGCTCGAGCGTCAGCAGGTCGTGGCTGCCGAGGCGGCTGAAGCCGGCGTTGCCGTAGAGGGTCCAGCGCCGCCAGGGGCGGGACACGAGGTACTGGAGCGCGGCGTCGACCGAGCCGGTGCCGTGGAAGCGGTCGTCGTCGGCGGTGGGGAGCTTGAGCTGGACCTGGACGGCCTGCCGCCAGGCGCCTGATTCCGGTCCGAGACCGGACTTGAGCGAGACGATCGTTTCCCCGACGCCGAGCCCTGCCTGCTCGAAGCGCACGAACCGGAGCTGTTCCCCGTAGCCGCCGGGACCGTCACGGCGGAAGTAGAGGGCGTAGCCGTTCTCGAGGGTCTGGGGTCGCCCGGACTGGCGGAAGCCGAAGAAGTCGTGGAAACCCTCGATCAGCGGGTCGATGAAGCCGCCGTCGGCGTTGACGACGCTCGCCTTGAGCCCGAGTTCGAGCCGCCGTCCGAAGCGCCTGCGCACGTCGAGCGTCAGCCGGTGGACTTCCATGTCGGCGAAGTAGATTCCTTCGAAGCCGGGCCAGGGCGAGATGCCGTCGAGTTCTTCGACCGTGACCGGGCCCCGGTAGCGGCGCGCTTCGATGACCTCGGACACGGACGGCGACCGCAGCCAGAAACTGGAGAGCCCCAGCGAGGCGGTGACCTGCCAGCGGCCTGTCCCGGGCCCGCCCGGCGCCGGCGCTTCGAGCGGCAGACTGAGGAACCCGGAGCCGCTGCCCAGCCACACCTCGGCCACGGGCAGCGGACCGAACCGGTGTTCCTGGGCGCCGAGGGAAGACGCAGCCGCGAGCACGCTCGCCGCTGCCGCAAGGACGGTCAGGCGAGGCAGCAGGTTACTGCGCCGATGCCGCCGCCTGAATCGCCTGCCAGACGCGCTCCGGCTTGGCCGGCATGTCGATGTTCGTGATGCCGAGCGGCCGCAGGGCGTCGACGATCGCGTTGACCACGCAGGGGGTCGATCCGATCGTTCCCAGCTCGCCGATGCCCTTGGCGCCGAGCGGGTTCACGTCCGTCGGCGTGACCGTGTTGTCGAGCACCATGCGGGGGAAGTGCTTGGCGCGCGGCACGGCGTAGTCCATCAGGGTGCCGGAAAGGAGCTGGCCGCCGTCGTCGTACTGGACCTCTTCCCACATCGCCTGGCCGATGCCCTGGACGACGCCGCCGATCCGCTGGCCGTCGGCCAGCATCGGATTGATCACGACGCCGAAGTCATCGACCGCCACGTAGCGCTGGATCTCGATCTGGCCGCTCTCCGGATCGACCTCGACCTGGCACAGGTGGGCGCCGAAGGGGAAGGTCGTTCCCGGCGGTTCGAAGCGGGCGACCGCCTCGAGGCCGGGCTCTTCGCCCGGGACGGCGACGTTCCAAAGATGGGCCATCTCCGCGACCTGGCGGAAGGTCAGCTTGCGGTCGGTTCCGCTGACGGTGAACTCGCCGTCCTCGTAGTCGATCTGGTCGACAGGCGCGTCGAGATGGTGGGCCGCGATGCGCGTCGCCTTGGCGTGGACCTTGGTCAGGGCCATGTGGAGCGCCGCGCCGCCGACGGCGATGCCGCGGCTGCCGAAGGTGCCGACTCCGTGCTGGACCTGGTCCGTGTCGCCGTGGACGACGACGACGTCGTCGATACCGACGCCGAAGGCGTCCGAAGCCATCTGGGCGAAGGCCGTCTCCTGGCCCTGGCCGTGGGGCGACACGCCGGTGTAGACGGTCACGTTGCCGCTGGGCTCGACACGGACCGTCGCGCTCTCCCAGGTACCCATCCGCTGGTGAGGCGCGGTGCCGCCCGAAGGACCGATGCCGCAGACCTCGGTGAAGGCGGCGACCCCGATGCCGACCAGCCGGCCATCGTCGCGCGCCTGCCGTTGCGCCTCGCGCGCGTCGTCGTAGCCCACGAGTTCGATCATCCGGTCCAGCGTTTTCTCGTAGTCGCCGCTGTCGTAGACCGCGCCCGAGGCGGTGGTGTGGGGGAAGGCGTCCTTGTCGACGAAGTTCCGTCGCCGCACGGCGACCGGATCGAGGCCGGTTGCCGCCGCCACCTCGTCCATCACCCGCTCGATGATGTAGGCGGCTTCGGGGCGCCCGGCACCGCGGTAGGCCTCGGTCGCCATCGTGTTCGTGTAGACGGCGAAGGTCTCCCAGGCGACCGCCTTGATGTCGTAGCAGCCGCAGGACATCGTGTGCGTCGAGAGTGCGATGAAGGGACCGTAGAAGGACCGCCAGGCGCCGAGTTCGGAGATCGTCTGTCCCTTGAGCGCCAGCACGCGACCGTCGTTCTGGAAGGCGACCTCGATCTTCTCGACGTGGCCTCGGCCGTGCGTCATGCCGAGGAGGTTCTCGGTCCTGGTCTCCGACCACTTGACCGGCCGGCAGAGCTTCCTGGACACCCAGCAGAGGAGAGGATCCTCGGGATAGGTCGGTATCTTCGCGCCGAATCCGCCGCCGACCTCCGGTGCGATGGCGCGGATGCGGATCTCGGGGATCCGGAGGCACATCGCGATCTGCTGTTTGACGAAGTGGGGGGCCTGGTTCGAGGTCCAGATCGTCAGCTTGCCGGGGCCGTCCTCCCAGTGCGCGCAGATCGCGCGGCCCTCCATCGGAAAGGGGGCGACGCGCTGGTTGAGCAGGCGCATCGAGAGGGTCTGGTCGGCCTGCTCGAAGAGCTTGTCCGCTTCCGGGTTGGGGACCGGAACCTGAATGCAGATGTTGCTGTCGAGTTCTTCGTAGACCTTGGGCGCGTCCGGCGCCATTGCGGCTTCGACGTCGACCACGGCTTCTCGCGGCTCGATGTCGACCTCGACCAGGCTGGCGGCGTCCCGGGCCGCGTACGGCGTTTCGGCGACCACCACGGCGACCGGCTGGCCGACGTGGAGGACCCGGCCGTCCGCCAGCAGGGGGTGATCCGCCTTGCCCATGCCCGGCATCTCGGCGCCGACCGGACTCGGCCCAACCTGTCCGTCCATGTCGGCGTAGGTGTAGACGGCGACCACTCCGGGGTGGTCGGCCGCGGCGGTCGTGTCGATGGAGCGGATGGCGCCGGCCGGAAAGTCGCTGCGCACGAAGGCGGCGTACGTCATGCCGGGCAGCTTGACGTCGTCCGTGTAGGTGCCGAGGCCCCGGATCAGGCGGGGGTCCTCGCGCCGCTTGATCGCCTTGCCGACGGAGTTCGGACGGAACGCGACCATCAGGCCGCTCCCGCGGCTTCCGCCGCGTGCTGAACCGCGTCGACGATCTGCTGGTAGCCGGTGCAGCGGCAGATGTTGCCGTCGATCGCTTCGCGGATCTCTTCGTCGGTCGGGTTCGGGTTGTCGTCGAGCAACTGTTTCGCCGCCATGATCATCCCGGGAGTGCAGTAGCCGCACTGGAGGCCGTGTTTCTCCCAGAACCCGACCTGCAGCGGATGCAGGTTGTCCGCGTCCGGGGCGAGTCCTTCGATCGTCGTCACTTCCTGGCCGTCGGCCTGGACCGCCAGCACGGTGCAGCTCTTGACGGCGCGTCCGTTCAGATGCACGGTGCAGGCGCCGCAGAGCGTACTCTCGCAGCCGATGTGGACGCCCGTTAGGTCGAGTTCCTCGCGCAGGAAGTGGACCAGCAGCGTGCGGGGCTCGACCTCTCGTTCGTGCGTGCTGCCGTTGACCGTGACGGTGACGGGGACGGATCGTGGCATCGGACCTCCTGACAGGGATCGGTGTCGTGACGGGGAAGAGTATCGCAGCGGAGGCGCGCTATGATGAGCGCCTACTGCAGCAGAATCGCGCTTGAACGCAGGGAGGCCGACATGAAGAAGTCGCTCATCGCCACCACCGTGCTGATTGGGTTGGTCGTCGCCGCATCCGCGGTCGTCGCCGCCGAGGACGGCATCAAGCGGACCGCCGACGGCAAGCCGGATTTCACCGGCGTGTACGACATCTCGAGCATCACGCCGTTCGCCAGGCCCAAGGAGTTCGGCGACAAGCTGACCCTCACCCCCGAGGAGGCACAGGCGAACGCGAAGTCGCGAGCCGACAGGAACGCCGTCCAGGACGCTCCCAGCGCTTCGGCCAGCGAGCGCGCGGCGCCCGAGAAGGGCGGCAACGTCGGCGCCTACAACAACTTCTGGTTCGAGTGGGGCAGCCAGAACTACGTGATCGACGGCAAGTACCGGACCTCGGTGCTGACCGATCCCCCGAACGGCCAGATGCCGGCGATGACCGAGGAGGGCAAGGCCCGAGCGGCGGCCGCGCCCAAGTTCGCGTGGCCGAACAAGGGCTACGCCTGGTGGCTCGAGACGGGCGACATCCCGTACGACGGCCCGGAAACGAACATCGTCGGCGTGCGCTGCCTTTACCAGCCGACGGCCTCGGTCGCGATTCGTCCGCTGCCCTACAACAACGTGAAGACGATCGTGCAGACCGAAGATCACTTCATGATCATGATCGAGTGGATGCACTGGACCCGGGTCGTCCGGATCGGGGGCGAGCACATGCCGGCTGACTACACCTCTCTTGCCGGAGATTCGATCGGCTGGTGGGAAGGCGACACGCTGGTCGTCGAGACGACGAACTTCCGCGACATGCCCGATCTTCGCGGCGAGGGCGTGCGGGTGATCGAGCGGTTCAGCCCGCACGACGGCAACAGCCTGCTCTACAGCTTCACGGTCGAGAACCCCGAGTACGAGGCTCCTTTCAGCGGCGAGCTGCCGTGGGCGAAGACGACACAGAAGAGCTACGAGTACGCCTGCCACGAGGGCAACTACGCAGCGGGCAATACGCTGCGCGGCGCGCGTCTGCTCGAAGCGGAGTTCGAGAAGGGTCAGTCCAGCTCAGGACAGGAGTAGTCGAGCTAGACCGCTCGGACCTGTCGGCTCACTCGACCGATGATCCGGGGCAGCGCCTCGTGCGCCTCCGGCGGTACGCGGAAAGTCGTCATCCAGGACAGGGCTGCGAGGTCCTCCAGGTTGACGGCGTCACGGCCCGCCAGTAGCGCTGCGCCCCGCAGGATCTTGATCGCCTTGACCAGGAAGGTGCGGTCCGTGAGCAGGGAGTTCGTCTCGTTGCACTCGAACTCCAGCACGAGGGTGCGCAGCACGTCGAGGAGGGCTAACCGCACCGCTGGTCCGACCTCGACGTCGTACATCCGCCGGTTCAGTGCGTCCAGGGTGGCGCGGTCGGTGACGGGCGCAGGATCGGGCTGTTCGACGACGGAGCCGGAGGCGAAGCGGTCGATCAGCGTCTTCGCGTCCTCGGTACCGCTCTGGATCAGGCCGGAGACCCGCAACTGGAGGGCGAAGCGGTCGAGGTTCGCGGGGTCGAGCGGTTCGTTGTAGTACTCGTCATCCATCGGGTTGCCGGTGGCGATCGCGGCCATCAGCGGAATCGGCTCGGCGCCGAAGCGGCGCTCGTTCAGGATGCGGAGCAGCACGTTCAGAGCCTCTCCGGGCGCGCGGGAAATGTCGTCCAGCACGGCCACCTCGGCGGTCAGGAGGCCCCCAGGCTCGATCCGCTGGTGGATCCGCTCGGCCTCGCCGGCAGTTCCGGGCGCGGCGCCGTCCGTCTTCACCTTGCGGCGCTCCAGGACGATGTCGCCGACGAGCTCGGCGAGCCGGGTGTCTCGGTGCAACTGGTAGAAGAAGAAGTCGAGGTCGGAGCCCCTGGCGGCGACCTCTGCCAGCCTTGTCTTGGCGGTGCCCGGCGGTCCCTCGACGTAGATGTGCTCTCGGGTGATCAGAGCCAGGAGCAGTGCCGTCTTCACCTCGTCGTGGCCGACGACGTGGTGATCGAGCAGATCGCGGAGGGGACTAAGGTCGCTCACGGAACGCGCGACTCTATCCGTACCGGGATCACCGCTCCTCCAGCCTGAGTCCGCCTCCGGCAGTCGGTCGACCGTAGAAGCGCAGCCCGGCCGTCTCGAGCGAGATGTCGTCCAGGACGGGCGGGCAATCGCCGTTGCCCAGAAACACGGTGTGGAGAGCCACGCCGAGCCGGCGCGCCAGTTGCCGTTCCCGCCGTACGGTCGTGTCGCCGATGATCGGCAGGCCGTCGGTCAGCAGCACGATGTGGCGGTTGCGTCCGGAGCCGCCGCGCAGGCCTTCCAGGGCCGTGCGCAGCGGTGCCTCGTAGTTCGTCTGGCCGACCGCCTTGGCCTGCCCGGCCTGTTCCGCGAGGCGCGAGTAGGAGCGATGAAGCAGCCGGCCGCCGACCTCGTGAGGCAGCGCGCGGTGGTGGAACTCCACGTAACCGACGCGCATGCGCCGACGGGCCGCCACTCGCAGGATGCCGAGCACGACCTGACTCGACCAGACGGTGAGCCGCCCGGCCATCGAAGCGGAGATGTCCCGCAGGACGGCGACGGCGCCGCCGGCGCTCCTGCGTTTGCGCTCGAAGGTCCGCGGTGCGCCGGGCAGACGGCCCTCGGCAAACAGCAACGCCTCGATCACGTCGGCGTCGATGACTTCATCGAGATCGCGCAGCGGCCGGTAGCCGCGGGGCTGGCCGCCAGGGTCGGTGTCCGGATCGACTCGTCCCCGCTCGATACGCCCGACGAGCGCCCGCAGGAGCGGGTCGACCTGGGCGGGCGGAGGCGGCTTGCCGAACAGGGTCGGGGGCGCCGGCAGGTCGGCCTGATCGTCGATCCACGAGTCCGACGCCGGCGATGCGGCCGCGGCGCCGTCGGAGTCGTCGCCCTGGGACTGCGCTCCAGGCATCTGGGCGCCGGTCTCCGTCATCGTCACGTTGGGCGGATCGCCGAGCAGTTCCTCCAGGATGTGGTCGAAGTCTTCCTGCACCTCGTCCGGCAACCGGTGGGCGACCATGTAGCGGATGGCGTGGAGATCGCGCGGCGCCGCGGCCGGGGCGCCGCGCAGGAACGCGTGCGCGCGCACGAGCCGGAGCGCCGCCGAGCTGAAGGAGCGGTCCGACATCAGGCGGTCGCCGGAGGCGGACTCGTCGGCGCTGCGCTGGCGGAGCCGGTCAAGCAGACGGTGGTAGGCGTCGATGGTCCGCGCTTCGACCCTGAGGGACGCGGCCGCCCGTTGCGCGGCGTTGCGGATTGTGGGGTTCATCACCGCGGATCGCGGTGCGGCGCTTGCGGCGGCGGCGTGGGCTGCGCCGGCGGCCGACCGGACGCCCGACCGCGACGACTCTTGGGCAGCCTCCCGTTCGAGCAGGACGGCGGCCTCGTCGAAGAGCCCGCCGGTGAGCAGACCGCTCAGACGAAGTTGCACGGCGAAGCGGTCGAGCTGGCCCGGTTCGAGCGGGTCGATCGGGGCTTCGACCTGCTCGAGCGGCCCGGTTGCCACTGCCGACTCGAGCGGCAGCGGCTGCCCCAGGGCGTGCCGTTCGGCGAGGATTCGGAGTAGCGGTCCCAGAGCCTCGCCGGGGGAACGCGGCAGGTCCTCGAGCAGGGCGACTTCCGCCTGGAGCAGCGGCCCGGGGATCAGCTCCCGTCGCAGGCGCTCGTGGCCACGGTGGCGGTGGCGGCTCAGCAGGACGTCGCCGAGCAGATCCGATTCCCGAATGTCGCGATGAAACACCAGCGTGTGCGTACGGGCGCCCGACAGCGCGGCCAGGGCCGCGGCAAGCACCGACTTGCCGCAACCGGGCGGACCCTCCAGGTAGGCGTGCTGCTCCGCCAGCAACGCGAGGGTCAGCCCCGTCGCGGCATCGTCCTGCCCGATCAGTACTCGGCCGAGCGCGGTCCGCAAGTCGACGAAGGCAGCGGCCAGTTCCGTGGTTCGGCGATCCGGGGCGGATTGGGTCATGGCCGCGGAATGCTACTTGGCCGGTGCCTACCCTCCGGCGCCGACGCAGGCTGGATGGCGTCGGTTCGACGCAGGTACGGCTTCCTTCGAGGGGAGGTTCCCGGAAGAACCTGACGGGAACCGCGGTTGGTAGGATGGCGGATGCGTCGCGTTCCCGTGCCGTCGTGCGTCTGCGTTCGGCACTCAGGAAACCAGGAGGTCCCCAGGGATGAAGAAAGTTGCGACGGTTGGACGACGATTGGCGCTTGCCGCCGCCTTGACGGGTGGTGCTTACCTCTTGTCGACCGGTTTCGGGTTGGCCGTTGCCGCCGATGCCACGGTTGGCGTTGAGGCTGCGGCCCAGGATGACGAGAAGAAGAAGCGCAAGGCGGAGAGGAAGGCGGCGGCTCGGGCGGCCAAGGAACAGAAGCGTCTGGAAAAGCAGCGCCGGCAGCGGGGCAGGACGGTTCGCGCGGTTGTCGTGCCGTCGGAGCCGGCCGCGGGATCCGAACCGGCCGCGGCGCCGGCGCCGGAACCGGCGGTGGCGACCACGCCGGCTGCCGTGCCTGAACCGGCGCCCGCGCCGGAGGCCGAGCCGGCGGAAGTCCCGGCAGCGGAACCGGCGCCGAGAACCGCGCCGGAACCCGTTCGTACCGCCGACCCGGCCCCGGCTCCGCTGCGCGAGCAGCCACGCGCGTCTGAGCCGACTTCACGCCCGGCGAGGACGCCGGCCCCTGTTCCGGCGTCGAGGGACTTCGAACTCAGCGAGCGCATCCGGGTCGCGGAGGTGCTGCTTGATGTCCTCGTCACGGACCGGAAAGGCAACGTGATCGAGGGTCTGGGCGCCGAGGACTTCGTCGTTCTCTACGACGGCGAGGAGCAGGACGTGACGAGTGCCTCCTTCTACGGCGGACCGAGCGAGTTGTCGGCCACCGGCGAGGGCGCCACGACGCGAACCGATCGCTACTTCGTCCTCATGTTCCACGATCAGCGGATGCAGGCGCCGCAACTGGCGGGTCCCCAGATGGACAACGCGCGCTGGCTCAAGCGCTGGATCGAGGAGGAACTCCAGCCCAACGACCAGGTGGCGGTGTTCGCGTACCAGGCACGGCTCAAGGTCTACCTGGACTTCAGCCGCGACCGCGACGAGATCCTGGCGGCAGTGGATGCGGCTTCCCGGGGCAAGAAGGACCTCGAGCCCTGGCTGACGCGCTCGGAGCCCGAGTTCGACCCGAACTCACCGTCGTTGCTGGTGAACCTGCCGAAGGGCAAGGAACTTGCGCGCCAGAGCCGCAAGGTCCAGGAGGCGCTGGAGCTGCTTGGAGAGGCAGCCTCAGGGATCGCCGGCCGCAAGAACCTGGTGATGTTCAGTCTCGGTTTCGGCGAGATCGGCCAGTTCGGCAGCTACACGCCGGATCCGCGGTACTACCCGCAGATGCGTGAGGCGCTGAACGCAGGCAACGTCGCCGTGTACACGATCGACACGATGGGCAGTCGCCGCCGCTCGATCGCTTCGGCGTCCCTCAACGACTCACTGAGCCACATTTCGAACGAAACCGGCGGCCACTACTACGCGAACTTCACGAACATCCTGTCGCCGATGCGCCAGGTCGCCGAGGAGAACCAGGGCTACTACCTCGTGAGCTTCCGCTCCGAGTACGAAGCCGGCACCCAGGGCTATCGCGGCATCAAGGTCAAGGTCCGCGACGGCAAGTACAAGGTACGTTCCCGCACCGGCTTCCGCTACGGCGAGTCGGCCGGCCCGTAGTCCGCAGATGATTTCCGCCGACGCGCGCTACGAGAAGAAACGGATCGAGGTCCACGGTCACGAGATGGCCTACGTCGATTGTGGCGAGGGCGATCCGATCGTCTTCCTTCACGGCAATCCGACTTCGTCGTACCTGTGGCGCAATGTGATGCCGCACCTGGAGGGACAGGGGCGGCTGGTGGCGCCCGACCTGATCGGCATGGGCGATTCGGCGAAGTTGCCGGACAGCGGGTCGGACCGGTATCGCTTCGTCGAACACCGGCACTACCTTGGCGGGTTGCTCGAGGCGATCGGTGTGGATTCGAACGTGGTCTTCGTGATCCACGACTGGGGTTCCGCGCTCGGCTTCGACTGGGCGAACCGGCATCGGGACGCGGTCCGCGGCCTCGCCTACATGGAGGCGATCGTCAGCCCCGTTCCGAGCTGGGACGACTGGCCCGAGGCGGCCCGGGGCGTGTTCCAGGGTTTCCGCTCGCCGGCCGGCGAGGGCATGGTGCTGGTGAAGAACGTCTTCGTCGAGCGGGTGCTGCCCGGTTCGGTGCTGCGGAAGATGACGGACGAGGAGATGGCCGTCTACCGGAGTCCTTTCGAGGAAGAAGGCGAGTCGCGCCGTCCGACGCTGACCTGGCCGCGCCAGATCCCGATCGCCGGCGAGCCGGAGGACGTGGTGGAGATCGTCCAGTCCTACGCCGACTGGCTGGCCGGATCCAGCGTACCGAAGCTCTTCGTCAACGCGAAGCCCGGCGCCATCCTCACGGGCGCCATGCGGGAGATCTGCCGCGGCTGGCCGAACCAGACGGAAGTGACGGTCAAGGGCTCCCACTTCATCCAGGAGGACTCCCCGGACGAGATCGGTCAGGCGATCTCGGAATGGTTGCCTTCGTAGCCGGCGTTCTCCTCCCCGATACCCACCTTCATGTGTGACGCCTGAGGAAGTCAGGCACGGGGAGGAAGCTCACATGCTGCGAAGCCTGCTCCGGGAAGGACGTCGCTTCCCATCGACGGTCAAGGTCTCGATGCTGGTCGCTACGCTGGGCGGTGCGCCTGGGTTGGCGACGGCCCAGGATGACGAGAGGGGGCCGAGGTTCGAGGGACTGAAGCGCCTTGACCTGCCGCCGGAGATCGTTCGGGCGGCGGATGTGCGCTGGCTCGAGGATGGCCGGGTTGCGCTTGGCGTGATCGGACCGGGCATCCATGCCTGGCGGATTGGCGAGAGCGTCGCTCAACTCAGGGTTGCGCTTGAGGAGCCTGCCGACGACGTTCGCGAGGAGGGCGGCAGGGTCGTCATCACTCGAAACCCCTTCGAACGGGACTACGGCCGCCTGGCCGTCTCGCCTCAGGGGATTGCCTTTGCGGACCTGTTCGCCGGGATCCATGTGGCGAACGAAGACGGAATCAGCGGCGCGGGGGCCATCGAGTTCCTGGGCGACCTCGACCGCCGCGGATCGCTGACGGCCGCGGTTGGTCTCATGCTCGGAGATGCCGACGGCTGGGCGCCGTACGCGGCCTGGTTGATCCCCGACGGCGGTGGCTCGCCGCGCGGCCTGCTGCCTACGCGGGACGGTGGGCGCGGTCTGGAACTTTGTCGCGACGCCGAGCTGTCGGTGATTCGCTTCATCTCGGAGGATCGCCTGCTCGTGATCCCGGGCGCCGAGGCCGGCGTCTTCGTCTACGACGTCGACGGCGCGCTTCAAGACAGTCTCGACGCGGCGACCTTCTTCGCCGAGAGCGGCTGCCATTTCGAGTTGGATCAGTGGGGTAGCTCGCCTCTTTCGGATGCCTACCAACGGGCCGACTGGTTGGGCCCGCGTCGCATCATCGACGAGGTCGTGGCCGACGGCACCGGCAACGTGTACTTCTTCGTCCGCTACGGGGCGGAGCGTCCGGCGGAGGAGTCTGGAGCCGCTATCGGTTGGCTCCCCGATCTCAGCCCGCAGGCCGTCACGGCCGACATTGCGGCGACGCTGCCCAACACGGATGCAGCCTGCCCTACGCCGCATTGCTACGAGCCCGCTACGCCGGGAGGATTGGTGCCCGTCGCGAACGCCTACCGTTGGCGGCCGGCACCGAGGTGGCGTGCCGAGGGCTCTCGGCGCCGGCCTTCGATCCACCACGTGGCGCTTCGTTCCGGCCCCAAGGCGGAGGGGTTGACCGGCCGGCCGCCCGGCCTTCAGGCGTCGCGGCAGCAGCAGCCGCAACCGCAGGGACGAAACAACCACCAGTGGTCGCGTCAGGACATAGATCGCATCCGGACCGGGAGGGTAGAGGATCTTGTCGCGGCTTCGGTACCGCCTCCACGAGGCAGAGTGTGCTGGGACCTGGTTCACGCCCACGTTGACGATCTGCGGAGTGTTGCGAGACAACCATGCGTCGTCGAGTCGGAGTTCGCCGATACCCGGCTGCGCGCCGACCTCCTAGGCGACCGGGCGGTCATCCTGCTTCGCGGCGGGGCGGTGCGGGGAGCAGACGTTCGGTCTGCGGAGGCGTTCGAAGCCCGCCTACTCCCGCCGGCCGCGTCGGGAGACTAGGGCGGTGCGGTCTTCAGCTTTCCTTTTCCTGGTCGCGCTTGGAGCGGTTGCAGTCCCGGCAGCGGGACAGGACGAAGCGGCTGCCGGCGACCAGTTCCAGTTCGTATGCCCCAGGGAGAGCGCTCCGGCCTTCCTCGACGGGATTCCCGTGCCCGCCGACAGGACATGGGAGCGACTGGACGACATCCCGCCGGGCGGTGCGGCGCCGGCTGGCTGCTGGGCGTGGAGCGACTCCTGTCCACCCCGGCTCCTCGAGGCCGGACAGAGCCCGGCCGCCACTTGCCGCGCCGGTGCTGGTTCAACCAGTCCGCTGAGCATTCGCATGCTCGTCCCCGAGGCCTCGAACGAGGCTTCCGCGGCCGGGACCCCAACCGCGGCCGGGTTCGAGGTGGTGGCGGCGCCGGTGGCGATGTGGCGGCAGGTGCCCTGGAGTCTGCTGCCGACGATCACCGTCAGGTCCGGATCGCTCTCCCTGCCCCGTCATGACGAAACGTGGCGCGTCCAGGCGCTGGCGGGAGGCCTCGCCTCGACCTGGCGGGACGCGATTCCTGACGAGGGCTCGGTTGAACTCTCGTTGCGTCAGGCTGTGGAGTTCACCGTGCAGGCGACCGCCGGCGGCGCGCCTCTGGCCGGCGCGCGGATGTACCTGGTGCGACCGGGCTCGGGCATGTATGCCATACCCGAGCCTCTGGGCTTTGGGATCACGAACGCAGACGGCAGGGTGAGCTTGACCGTGTCCGAGCTGGAACGGTCCGCGGTCCTCGTGTCCCACGTCACCCGGAATGCGTCGGCGTTCGAGCGTTTCGACGAGACGCCAGCGGTCGTCGAGCTCGGTCCGGGGCTGGCCCTGACAGGCCGGACCGTCGATCCGGAAGGACTGCCCGTAGCTGGTGTACGACTCCTGGGCCTGTCGTGGGTTGGCGACGAACTGGTGGCGATGCAGCGTCACCTGGGCCTCTCCGGCCCGGACGGCCGCTTCTCGCTCACCGGCTTCGCTAAAGGCGCCGCGTCCCTGCGAACCGACGGCGGCGATCTGGAGTACTCCCGGACCTTCGACCTGGAGGGTCCCCTGGACCTGGGGTCGATCGTGCTGATGGCGCCCGAGCACTACTGGGTCCAGGTTGTCGATGCGAGCCGCGGAACACCGGTACCCGAGGCGCGCACTCTCTTCGAGGGTGGAGAGACAACGACGACCGACCGGGATGGACTCGCGCGGGTGTCGCCCCGTTTCGACCGGATCCTCCTGGTCGACGCGAAGGGCTATCGGAGGGCGCGGTTTCAGTTCGCTGGCGGCGGCGCCGCGGCCGAAGCGAACCCGCCGCCTGGCCTGGCGGCCCTCCGTGTCGACCTGGCCGGCGACGTCGGCGCGACGGCCGAGACCCCCCTGGTGCTGCGGCTGGCGCCGGCCTTCACGGTCGAGGGGGTCTTCGTGGCGGCCGACGGAGTGACTCCGGCCGTCTCCGGGCGACTGGTTGCGTCCCAGTCAGTGGCCGGTGGGAGCAGGACGAGCAACGAAGCGCTCGCGGCGGACGGTTCCTTCTCTCTGGACCTCGAGCCGGGCGCCTACACGCTCGAACTGACCGCCGCGAATGCCGGAAGGCGGGTGCTGGAGGTCTCCGGGTCGGCGGGGGAGGCACGCGACCTGGGCACCATCATGGCGCCGGCTTCGGCCTGGGTGTCCGGGACCGTGGTGAGTCCCGAGTACGCCCCGGTCTCGGGCGCCAGGATCTCCTACCTGCGGCCGACTAGGTTCGGCGCCTTGATGGCCCGTGCGATGGGACGGGTAGAGGAGGTCACGGCAAACGCCGACGGTTACTTCGAGATGCACGGCCTGGAAATCGGCCCTTCCAGTCTTCGCGTGGAGGCGGAGGGGTTCGCTCCGCTGGAGTTCGAGATCGAGGCCCCGGCGATCCAGTGGGTCGATGCCGGTTTTGTCGAACTCTCGCGCGGGCGCCGGATCACCGTGCGTTCCGACGTCGACGACGGCACGGTGAGACTCGATCCGGGGGCCGAGCACGATCCTCTGGGTCCGATGACGGGCAAGGTGGTCGACGGCGAGGCCGTGTTCGAGAACGTGCCCGAGGAGGAGTCTCTGCGGGTTCGCGTGCTGCAGGAGGGCGTACCTGTCTGCGAGCGTCGCGAGGAGGCCGGAACCGGCGACGAGGTCATCAGGTGCAACCGGAGCACGGTGACCGTCACGGGTCTGGTGACGGTTGCAGGCCAACCCGGGAACGGGAGGTTGAACTGGCAGTCGAAGGTTGAAAACCCGCAACCCGAAGGTATCTTCCGCACGCTTGGCGGGTCGATACGGCGAAGCCAGGTCGTCACCGACAAGCTCCAACTGACGGCGCCCCTCGACGGCGAGGGTCGCTATCGGCTGGAGTCGATGCTCCCTGGCGAGTGGAACGTGACCCTGATGTCGGACAACGACGGATGGCAGCAGGAGCGTGAGGTCACGGTGCCGGATGCCCCGGGTGAGGAAGTCGCGCTGGATTTCCACTATGGCGGCGTGTCCATCGACGGGATCGTCGTCGGTGCCGAGGGACAGCCCGTGACCCACGCGACCGTCGACATCTTCCCGGGCCGCCGGGCGGTCGTGACGGGCCGGAGCGGTCGCTACGAGATCATGGACCTGGCGCCCGGTGCCTACCAACTCCGGGCGCGCTTTCAGCACTCACGTTCCGATCTCGTGGACGTGGAGCTCCGGGACTACAACGACCGCCAGTCGGTGCGACTGGACCTGCGGGACGATCCCGCGAGCGACGAACTGGCGATCCGGCTCGCCGGTGGAGTCGGCGGCTTCTGCTTCGTCGAGATGGAGGGGGCAGGGCAGCGGACTGTCCGGATCGATGGCGGCGTCGCGAGCACCCAACTCACTCCGCCGCTCACCGACCGCGTCCGCGTCGCCTGCCGGGCGGACGGGCGCTGGGTCCTCACCGGCTGGCAGCCCCTCGAACCCGCTCTGGAGCGCGGCGTCGACCTCGACCCCTTCGAGTCCGAGTCCTCGATCGTCCTGACCGGCGAGCCGTCGATGGCGGCGGTGCAGGTCAGCGGCCCCGGCGGCTGGGATCTCGGCTCTCTCCGCATCTGGTTCGGCGGCGCTACGACCTTCTCTGTCGGCGAGACGATCTCCAACCTGCCGGAGGGCGAGTACACCCTCCGCTGGGGGAATCAGGTGCGAACCGTCTGGACCGAGCGCCGGCGTGCCGCGGAGGTCGAGATCGAGTAACAGGTCCGCCGTTGCGTCGGGCTTCTTTAGGTGGGCTGTGGCGCAAGGAACGCGCAGGTTGGCCCAGCGGCCTGGCTGAGTCTCCGGTCAAGAGTCGCGAGTGGGCACTCGAAGGCTTCTGCGATGGCGACGTACCAGGCGTCGTAGCTCGTCAGGTTCCCGCGTAGCTGCCAGACCCGTTCGGCGAACGGAGCGAACGGCAACAGTTCCAGGTCCAGGCGCAGAAGGTCACGGAATGCGCTCGTGGCCTCGAGCCGTGTGATCGTGCCCGATGCTTCCAGACGCCGAAGAGTGTTCGCTGTCTCGACGAGAACTAGTTCAGGCGAAAGTAGTGGTCCGCTTGCCGTGACCCCGGCGGCCCAGTCGCCTTCGCTTCCGGAGTCCAGGAGGGCGGCGACCAGCGCGGAGGCGTCGATGACGACGGTCACTTCCGGTCCGCGTCGCGGGCTCTGAGGATCGTGTCCGTGTCCACTCGGGTTCCGGCGGCGTCCTTCCGGGCCCTCACCGTCTGGAGCCAGACCTCGAGCGAGGGGCGCGACGCGATCTTCTCTAACTCGCCGCGAAGAAACTCCTGCATGGACTTGCGCTGGAGCGCCGCTCGGGCGGCGAGCTCGTCGCGGACCCGATCGGGGACGTCACGAATCGTCAGTTGAACCGGCATGAGGCAAGAATGACATCACAGACAGCATTCTGCAAGCACGGTTGGCGAGAGGGGCAACCGCGTCCGGCCCAGCCGCCCAGCCTGCTTTAGGCCTACTTGCCGCCGGTGACCGGCCACTTGGCCGGGTCGTGGTGCCTCAGGTAGTCCTTGCGGTCGATCCAGCCGAGGATCATCGACCAGGTCATCCAGCGCTTCTCGGGCAGGATGGCGAAGTAGACGTGGGCCACTGTCAGGGTGACCAGCACGACGCCGCCGACGCCGTGGAGGACATAGACCCAGCCCCAGCCGCCGTCGCCGAAGAACGCGTAGTCGTCCTGGGCCCAGAGCGGCTGCTCGATACGCCACATCATCAGAATGCCGGTGACGATCGCGGCCATGCCCGCCAGGGTCGCCGCGTGGTGGAACATCTTCTGCGCCGCCGGGTACTTGCCGGGCTTCGCCGGTGGTTCGCCGCCGGTAACGGCTTTGCGCATCTCGCGCATCATGTCGCCGAGATCCGAGAGCCCGATCCAGACGTTCTTCAGGCTCTGGAAGAAGGTGGCGTGGATGATGTGGAAGACGATCGACGCCGTCAGGATCAGGCCGGTGATCCAGTGGATCTCGAGCCAGGCGAACTGCAGGCCGACCTTGGGCAGGAAGCCGGTGATCAGCAGGAGGATCATGGAGATCCCCATGACCGCGTGGAACAGGCGGGAGGCCAGGCTGTGCCGCTGGATCTTCTGCGGCAGGCCTGGATCGTCAGGTGCGTTTGCCGCGGCCTTCTTCTCCTCGCCGATCCAGCGGCGGCGAAGCGCCAGGTGCAGGATCAGGAAGACGCCTCCCGCGATCAGCGCGATCCAGAACAGACTCCAGTCGATCCCCAGGAGGACGTCCTGTCCCCAGGGGTTGGTGGCGCGTTGGACGATTTCCATCGAGTTCTAGACCGGCGCCTGTCCGCGGATGGCCCGGCGGATCAGGTTTCTCATCAGGGGCACCTTGTAGCCGTTGTGGCGTAGCGGTTTGGCGCCGATGACGCCCAGTTCGGCGATCCGGGTCGCGATGTCCTCGCTGATCTTCTGGCCGCGGAGCAGTTCCTCGCAGCGGTCCATGCGGAGCGGCACCGGTGAGACGGCGCCGACCGAGAGCCGGCAGTCCTGGACGACCCCGTCCTCGACCCGCATCGCGGAGGCGACGTTGACCAGGGGGAAGTCCCAGGCGTTCCGGTCGCGGACCTTCTCGAAGTAGAAGTCGGCGCCAGCCCAGGTGTCCGGGATGCGGACGGACTGCAGGACCTCGTTGGGCTGCAGGACGGTCATCCGGGTGATGTCGATCGCGGGGCCGACGAAGAAGTCCTCGGCGGCGACGGTGCGCTCGCCGCGGCGGCCGCGGATCACCATTTCGGCGTCCAGCGCGATCAGCGCCGGCGCGGTGTCCGAGGGCGTGACCGCGACGCAGCGAGAAGCGTCGAAGATGCAGTGCTCGCGGTTCATCGACTCCGGCGTGTCGGCGTAGCAGATGTTGCCGCCCGCCCGGTAGCAGGGCCAGCCGGCCCGGTAGTACCAGCAGCGGGTGTCCTGCACCAGATTGCCGCCCAGCGTTCCCTGGTTGCGGATCTGGGGGGTGGCGACGGTTTCGGCGGCTTCCGCAAGGATGCCGTAGCGCTCGCGGACCAACTCGTTCTCGACCACCTCGGTGAGCGGCGTCATGGCGCCGATCTCGATGCCGCCGTCGGTCTCGCTGATCCCGGACAGTTCCGGGATCGCGCCGAGGTCGACGACCGCTTCGGGCCGCTTCACGCGGTCCTTGAACCAGTCGAAGGTGTCCATACCGCCGGCCAGCACCCAGGCCGTGTCGCGGTGACGGTCGAGGACTTCGAGGGCGCCGTCCAGGCTCTCGGGCTGGTACAGCTCGAAGTCGGGGATCATGTCGTGGATGACGGCCATGCTGTGGTTTCCTCCTTCTGGGGAGTATCGTCCGGAGCAGTATCGTGCTGATCTGATCTAAGCGGTCACGAACAGATCAGGTGTGCGCGGCAAGGAACTCGCTGTCCTGTTCGCGGCCCTCGAGCTGGTTGATGATGTGGTCGGTCATGAGCGGCAGGTAGGCCACCGTGTCCTGCCCCAGCGCGTCCTGGATGGCGCACAGGAGGGAGGCGCAGCCGGCGCCCATCGGCGGTTCGCCGATGCCCTTGGAGCCCACCGGGTTGTTCGGATCCGGCATGTTCACGGCGTCCCACTCCATCTCGAGCGGCACGTCGAGGATCGTCGACGGCCGGGCGGTGTAGAAGCGGTTCGCGAAGGGGATGCCCCACTGCGGGTCGTAGACCCACTTCTGGCCGACCGCGCAGCCGAAGCCCTGCACGGCGCCGCCGTGAAGCTGGCCACCGAGGCTCCGGGGGTTGAGGACGGTCCCGCAGTCGGTGACCGCCTTGTAGTCCGTCAGTTCGATGACGCCGGTCTCCTTGTCGAGCTCGATCTCGGCGTAGGCGACGACCCAGGAGTAGACGTCGCCGGCGCGACCGTAGTTGTCCTTGGCGGCAGCCAGCAGGCCGCGGCCCTTGAGGACGGCGGCGCCGCCGAGCGTGATCGGACTCAGTCCTTCGTTGAGCTCCGTGCCGTCGTAGCGGCCGCCCATCTCGATCGCCTTCTCGGCGGCCTGGGCCAGGCTCAGGCCGGCGGCGCGGTTGCCCCGGCGGTAGACGCGTTCACCGGCGACGACGTACTGCGAGGCCGAGCCGCCGTGGACCTGGGCCGCGAGCTCCTGGAGCTTCGTCCTCAGGTCGGTGGCGGCGGCGTGGGTGGCGCGCGTGATCGCGTGGGTGGTCTGGCTGCCCGCCTGCACGCAGGTGTGGGGCACGCCCTTGCCGGTATCGCCCCAGACCATGTCCACCTTCTCCCACGGCACGTCGAGCAGGTCGGCTGCGACCCGCGCGGTGTCGGAGTAGGAGTGGGTGCCCAGGTTCCCGATTCCGGTGTGGATCTCGAGCCGGCCTTCCGGCGTGATCAGCATCAGTCCGTCGAAACCGCTCGAACCGGCGGTGTAGGTCGAACTCGCGAGACCGACGCCGGTGACCTTCGAGCCGTTCATCTGCCCGCTTCGGGCCTTGGCGTCTTCCCAGTCGACCATCTCGGCCAGCCGGTCCCAGGCTTCGGTGACGTAGGCGGTGGTCACGTTGCGACCCTCGCCGTCACCGAACTTGGCGCCGTTCTTCGCGATGTTGATCTGGCGGATGGTCAGGCGGTCGATTCCCAGGTGGTCCGCGGCGCGGTCGAGCAGGGGCTCGACCATGGCCGACATCTGCACGCCGCCCGGCGCCCGCTGCGGAGCCCGCGGGGGCGTGTTCGTCGCGATGGAGAGGCCGCGGTGGCGCATGCTCTCGGGCTGGTAGGTGAGGGACACCATGTTGCCCGAGGTGCCCATGTCGCTCTGACGGCCGTACGGACCGTTGTCCTGGATCACCGCCCAGTCGAAGGCGGAGATGCGGCCGTCCTTCTTGAAGCCGATCCTGGCCCAACCCTGGAAGCCCGGGCGGGCGCGGCCGATGTAGTTCTCCTCGTAGCGGGTGACCCGGTGCATGACCGGCTTGCCGGTCTTCTTGGCCAGGTAGACCGGCACCGCCATGTTGCTGGTGCCGACGATCTTGCTGCCGAAGCCGCCGCCGGTGTACTCGGCGTGGACGACCAGGTTCTGGGGCGGAACGCCGACCGTGCCCTGGCCCGCGAGCAGCGTGAAGGCGACGCTCTGGGTCGAGGGGTAGAGGTGGCAGGTGTCGCCCTCCCAGTGCGCCATGCAGCTTCGCGGCTCCATCGGGTGATGGGTGACCGACTGGAAGAAGAGCGGCTCGTCGATGATGTAGTCGGCGTCGGCGAAGCCCTTCTCGAGGTCGCCGTTCGTCCACTCGTCCTGGAACACGCCCTCGGGCATGCTGCCCTTCTCGCCGTTCGAGCCCCTCGCGGTCGCCAGGTCCTCGGCCGTCCACTCCACGCGCTGGACGACGGTCTCGACGCCGGTGTCGGTGCGCTGGCGGACGATGCTGTTGCCATCGGGCAGCGAGTCGGCGCCTCCCGGAGCGATCGAATCCAGGGGGTCCAGCGCGAACGGCAGCGGCTCGAAGTCGACCCTGATCTTTTCGATCGCGTCGGCGGCGATCTTCTCGCTCACGGCGGCGACGGCGAGCACGGGCTCGCCCTCGTACTTCGGATGGTTCGTCAGGGAACGCTCATCCAGCGGACCCGCTTCGCCCATGTACTCGGCGAGGTCGTCCGCGGTGAGAACCGCCTCGACGCCGTCCATCTCCAGCGCGGCGGAGGCGTCGATGTTCCGCACCCGCGCGTGGGGCATCGGCGACAGCAACTGCTTGGCGAACAGCATGCCCTCGGCGCGCCAGTCCTCCGCGTACCTGGCGCGTCCGGTGACCTTTTCGATCAGATCGGGTGGAACGTAGTCGGTGCCTACGAGTGTATTGGCCATCTTTGTTCCTCAGCTCAGAGTGGCGCGTGCGTTCTCGAGCGCGCGTTCGGCGGTGTTCAGGATCTTGTTGTAGTCGCCGCAGCGGCAGATGTGGCCGGCAAGCCACTTCTGGGCGTCCGCGCGGGTCGCGTTCGGGTTGGCCTTGACCAGCGCAGCCATGCTCATGATGAAGCCCGGGGCGCAGAAGGCGCACTGGAAGCCCATCTCGTCGAGCACCGCCTGCTGGACCGGGTGGAGCACGCCGTCCTGCTCGAGCCCTTCGACCGTGGTCACCTCCCGGCCGCGCACCTGGTGCACCAGGATCGAGCAGCCGTAGTGGGGAACGTCGTCGATCAACACGGTGCAGGCGCCGCACTCGGCGCGGTCGCAGCCCAGCTTGGTGCCGGTGAGGTCGAGCTTGTAGCGCAGCACCATGGCCAGCGTGTCCATCGGCTCGACTTCGAGTTCGTGGGTCTCGCCGTTCACCCGAAGGTCGATCGTGCGGGCCACCGGTTCGGTGGCGGCGCGCAGCACATCCGGCTGGAGCAGATTGCCCCCCGCCATCGAGACGGCGGCGCCGGTGGCGACCGAACCTTGAATGAAGCTCCGTCGGGTGACGTCCGAGAGCCCGCCTGAACTCTCTTCCCGGCCGTCGTCCGCTTCGGTTTCCGCGTGGTCTTCGCGCAGTTCCTCGATCAGGTCGTCCTGCAGGAAGACGTCTTCTCTCAGCTCATCCATGGTTTCCAGCCTCCGTTAGGCGGGTGGTGATACCGGCGTGCTGCCCTCTGCTTTGTCCGGCTTGCCGGCGAAGCATACAACATGGGTTGGCGACCGGTCCGAGGCTCGCCAGGGACCGCCATGGCCGCGCGACGCTCCAGCAACGATCAAGAGCCGCAGGGTGCGAGAACGACTCAGATCCGGCCCCCGATGATCACGTCGAGTACGTAGGGGCCGCCGGTCGCGAAGGCTTCCCGCAGCGCCTCCTCGACATCCGCCGGGTCCTCGATCTTCCGCCCGGGAACGCCCATTCCCGCGGCCATCTCGACGAAGTCGAGTTCCGGCTCGGTCAGGTTCATGTGGGGATAGGGCCGGTCCGCCGGAATCCCGAAGCGTTCGCGGTAGATGTCCATGTTGATCTTCAGGATCTTGTACTCGCGGTTGTGCAGGATCAGGAAGACGATCGGCATGTCGTAGTGAGCGGCGGTCCAGAGCGCCTGGATCGAGTACATCGCCGAGCCGTCGCCCGAGAAGACGATGACCGGCCGCTCGGGGTGGGCGAGCGAAGCGCCGATGCCGCCGACCAGTCCCTGGCCGATGCCGCCGCCGCGGGTGCCGCAGTAGCGGTCGGGATCGTCGACGGGCAGGAAGCCGAGAAGATCGCCGCCCGCGGTGATCGACTCGTTGACGATCACGGCGTCGTCGGGCACCGCCCTGGCGACCTCGGACATGAGCCGCGCTGGCGACATGGGCGCGTCGTCAAAGTGGGCGGCCAGCCGCTTCTGGCGCGCGGCCCGGGCGCCCTCGCTGGCGGCACGCAGCTTGTCCATCCGCTCCGCGGCGGCAGCCCGGAAGCTGGTGTCGGCGGACGCCTCGAGCGCTTCCCGCAGGGCCGCGAGCCCGGCGCGGGCGTCGGCGAGCATTCCCACTTCGACAGCGAAGTTGAAGGCGAGGCGGTCGGGCGCGTCCTCGATCTGGAGAACGGTGGTCTCGGCGCCGAACGGCGAGTCCGGATCGAACCAGACCTCCTCGAAGAAGGAGCCGCCGACGAGCAGGACGACGTCGGCACCGCCGAGTGCGTGCTGGATGCCGGCATGGTTGAGCGGCATGCGCGGCCGGAAGCAGGGGTGGCTCTGCGGGAAGTTCAGACGCTGCATCAGCCCTTCCGGGTAGACCCCCGCGCCGACGAACTCGGCCAGGGCCACGAGTTCCTGCTGCCCTTCGCTTCGGGCCACGCCGTCTCCGATCACGATCGCCGGCTGGCGCGCCTGGCTCAGCACGCCGACCATGCGGCCTACCGCCGCCGCTTCCGGCTGCGGCGCCCGGTACAGATCGCCGAGCGGCCGTACCGACTCCGCGGTCTCTTCCTCCAGGACGTTCAGCGGCAGGGCGACGAACACGGGTCCGGCGGGTGGATCGTGCGCGACCTTGAAGGCACGATGGAGGATCGGCGCGAACTCGTCGGCGCGCTCGACCTGGACGCTCCACTTGACCAGGGGCTCGGCCATCGCCACCAGGTCATGTCCGAGCAGGGGTTCTCGGAGCCGCGAGCGGGTGTCCTGCTGGCCGGCCGTGATCACCATCGGGGTGTTCGCTTCCCAAGCGTTGTAGAGCATGCCCAGGGCGTTGCCGAGCCCCGGCGCCACGTGCAGGTTGACGACTCCGGTGACGCCGGTCGACTGGGCGTAGTAGTGGGCGGCGCCAAGCGCCACGGATTCGTGCAGGGCGAGGACGTAGCGGAGGTCCGGGTGGTCCCCGAGCCGGTCCATCAACGGACTCTCCGTGGTGCCGGGGTTGCCGAACAGGAACGGAATGCCGTACTCGGTCAGGGCATCGAGCAGGACGTCTCCGCCGCGTTGGGGACTGTGCTTGGGACGGATCGCTGGCAGGCTCATGGGCGTGGAGGGTAGCAGGAGAAACCGGCGGTTCTCCGGCGGCCCCGTCGCCATGGCCGGAGGCGCCCTTCCGGTGTTACGGTTAGTCTCTTCCGGGCCCTTCCAGGGCGTCCACAGAGAAGCTGACGGAGATGACGGTGATGGCTAGCGGCGAGACGGGCAACGAGGCAATGGAGCGGCAGACCGAAGCCGCGGCGGCGTTCATGGGCGATGATCGCTTCGACGGCATCAGGCGGCTCCACACCGCGCGCGAAGTGGCAGCACAGCGGGGCACGATTCCGCAGGACTACACGGTGGCGCGGGAGGCCGCGGCGGCCTTCCACGCACGCCTGCGGGAACTGTTCGACGAGAGGAAGTCGATCACCAGTTTCGGCCCCTACTCCCCTGGCCAGGCGGTGGCGATGAAGCGCCGGGGGATCGAGGGCATCTACATCGGTGGCTGGGCGACCTCTGCCAAGGGCTCGATCACCGAGGATCCGGGACCGGATCTTGCCAGCTATCCCCTGAGTCAGGTGCCGGACGAGGCGGCGCCGGTCGTGCGCGCCCTGCTGACGGCCGACAAGAACCAGGCCTTCACCCGCTCGCGGATGAGTGAAGCGGAGCAGCGAGCGAACCCTGCCTTCGATTACCGGCCGTTCATCATCGCCGACGCGGACACGGGCCACGGCGGCGAACAGCATGTGCGCAACCTGATTCGCCGTTTCGTCGAGGTCGGCGTGCCCGGCTACCACATCGAGGACCAGAAACCCGGGGTCAAGAAGTGCGGCCATCAGGCGGGCAAGGTCCTCGTGCCGCAGGACGAACAGAACAAGCGCCTGAACTCGGCCCGCTTCCAGTTGGACGTGATGGCGGTGCCTGGACTCATCGTCGCCCGCACCGACTCGGAGGCCGCGACCTTCCTGGACGGCAACGGCGACGAGCGCGACCAGGCCTTCATCCTGGGGGCCACGAACCTCGATCTACCGAGCTGCAAGACGGCGACCCTGGCGATTCTGCGGCGGCTGAACGCTCTCGGAGCGGAAGACGTCCGCGGCCACGAGCTGTACGACATATCGGAAGCCGCCTATCACCGCGCCGATGTCTGGCTGGAAGGCGCCGGCGTCTACGAGCAGCTCGAGTCGGCCTACGGGAAGATGGCCGCGAACGGCGGCATGGCCATCGAGGCCGTGCTCGACGAGACGATGGCCTCCTTCCTCGACGCCTGGCAGTCGGAGGCGGGGCTCAAGACCTATCCGCAGGCGGTGGCTGAGGTGATCGCGTTTCGCGAGGAGGAAGGCGCCGTCTTCGAGCTCTCGGTGGAGGAGTGGCTGGAGTTCGCCCACTCCGTGTCAGTCGAAGAGGCGGCGGCCCGGGCGCGCAAGATGGGCATCAACCTGGTCTGGAACGCGGAGATTGCGCGGACGCCCGAGGGCTACTACCAGATTCAGGGCGGCATCGAGTACGCGATCTCCCGTTCCCTGCACGCGGTGCCCTACGCCGACTTGATCTGGATGGAGACGGCGACGGCCAACCTGGCCGATGCCCGGCGGTTCGCCGAGGCGATCCATGCCGTGTATCCGGATCAGTTGCTCGCCTACAACCTGTCGCCCTCCTTCAACTGGGATACGACGGGCATGTCCGACGAGCAGATGAGGCAGTTTCCCGAGGAGCTGGGCAAGCTCGGCTACGTCTTCAACTTCATCACCTACGGCGGCCACCAGGTCGACGGTCTGGCGGCTGAGGACTTCGCCACCGCTCTATGCGAGGACGGCATGCTGGCCCTGGCCCGGCTGCAGCGGAAGCTGCGCCTCGTGGGATCGCCGTATCGCACCCCGCAGGCCCACGTCGGCGGCGCCCGGCTCGACGGCGGGCTCTCGGCTGCAACCGGACATACCGCGACGACCAAGGCAATGGGCAAGGGGTCGACCCATGTCCAGCACCTGGCGCAGACCGAAGTGCCGCCGCGGTTGCTCGAAGAGTGGCTCGACCTCTGGCGAGGCAAGTACGATGTCGACGAGCGCATGCGCGTGGAACTCCGGCCTCATGTCGCCGGCTCCGAACTCCTGGAGCTCAACGTTCTGGCGCAGAACGGACGCGAGGAATCGAAGGCGGCGAACGTCGTGTTCGCGCCTATCCGTGACCGGCGCGAACGGATGATTCTCTCGGTGCGGGACCAGAACACCTTCGACACCGACCTGAGGCGACGTCGCCTGATGGCCCTGATGCATGTGTTCCTGATCCACCGCTACGGCGCGGTGTGGGTGCACTATGTCAGCCCCACGGATGACAACCAGCACCAGACCCGGCGCATGATCGAGCTGGGGATCTTCGAGGACGCGAACACCGAGGTCGGCGAGATCATCGTCGCGGAGGTGAACCGGGAACGGGTTCGCGAACTGGCGGCGCAGGACCGCGAGTTGCTGACGGCGCTGATCGAGAAGACCGAGCCGGTGCCGGTGCGGGCCGCTTCGTGATCCGGGCCTGGCCTTCGAGCCGGGTGCCGGGCGCGGTCGGAGTCCTGGCCGCGGTCCTCTCGGTTCAGGGGCTTCAGGCGCAGAGCGCGACCGAGGAGCCGGCGGAGCCGGCGCGGTCGATTTCGGATGTCACGAGCGGTTTCGAGCAGCTGCCGGGCTTCCTGGACCTGTACTGGGACAGCCGCGGCGGCCGGCTGTTCCTCTACGTTGATTCCCTCGACGCCGATCTCCTCTACATCGAGTCGCTCTCTGCCGGCCTCGGGTCGAACGACATCGGCCTCGACCGCGGGCAGCTCGGTCGCACTCATCTGGCACGGTTCGAACGGGTGGGCCCGAAGGTGCTTCTCGTCCAGCAGAACACACGCTACCGGGCTCTGAGCGCCAACCCGGACGAGCAGCGTGCGGTCGCGGACGCCTTTGCCCGCTCGGTGTTGTGGGGGTTTGAAGTCGCGGCCGAGGACGAAGACGGCGCGATCCTGGTGGACGCGACGGACTTCGTGCTCCGGGACGCGCACGGCGTTGTGGCACGGCTCCAACAGCGCGGGCAGGGGAGCTACCAGCTGGACGCCTCGCGCTCGGCGATTCACCGCCCCGGCGTCGCCGCGTTTCCCCGCAACTCGGAACTCGAAGGCACGCTGACCTTCACCCTGCGGTCCCCCGACCGCGGTCCGGGAGCGTGGGTGCGAGAGGTCGTGCCCTCGCCCGAAGCGGTGACGGTGCGCCTCCGCCACTCCTTCGTTGCGCTTCCCGAGCCCGGTTACAAGCCGCGCCGCGCGGATCCGAGGTCCGGCTTCAACACGACGAGTTACTTCGACTACGCGACTCCGATCGATCAGCCGCTCGAGGCCAGCTTCATCGACCGTCACCGGCTCGAGAAGCGCAACCCGGGGGCCGAGCGCAGCGAACCGGTCGAACCGATCGTCTACTACCTGGACCGGGGTGCGCCGGAGCCGATCCGCTCGGCGTTGCTCGACGGAGCCCGCTGGTGGAACGAGGCCTTCGAGGTCGCGGGCTACATCGACGCGTTCCGGGTCGAACTCCTGCCAGAGGGCGCCGACATGCTCGACGTCCGCTACAACGTGATTCAGTGGGTTCACCGCTCGACCCGCGGATGGTCCTACGGAGGTGGCGTTACCGACCCGCGAACCGGCGAGATCCTGAAGGGCGTCGTGACGCTCGGTTCCCTGCGGGTGCGGCAGGACTTCCTGATTGCCCAGGGTCTGTTGTCGCCCTACGAGGACGTGAACTCGTCCACCGAGGTGCTCACCGAAATGGCGCTTGCCCGGCTACGCCAGCTTTCAGCCCACGAAGTCGGCCACACGATCGGCCTGGCGCACAACTTCGCCTCCAGCGTCGATGGACCGGATGGCCGCGAGTCCGTCATGGACTATCCGCATCCGCTGGCCACCTTGGGCGAGGACGGCACGATCGATCTGAGTGCCGCCTACGACGTCGGCGTCGGCGAATGGGACAAGCGGGCGGTTCTCTACGGCTACGCCGAGTTCCCTGAGGGCGCCGACGAGGCGGCGGAGCTCGACGCTATCCTGCAGGGGACGATCGACGCCGGCCTCCACTACATCAGCGACGAGGACGCGCGGCCGGTTGGCGGCGCCCATCCCCTGGCTCACCTCTGGGACAACGGCCGTTCCGCGGCCGAGGAACTGCGGCGCCTGCTGTCGGTGCGACGGACCGCACTCGAGCGGTTCTCCGAGCGGAGCATCCGCGTCGGCGCGCCGCTGTCCCAACTGGAGGACGTGTTGACGCCTCTCTACCTGCTGCACCGGTACCAGATCGAGGCGGCGGCGAAGATCGTCGGCGGCGTCGACTACAGCTACGCCGTGCGGGGAGACGGCCAGACGCCGGTGGCCCTGCTGCCGCCGGCGATGCAGCTCGATGCGCTAGACGCTCTGCTCCAGACGGTCGACCCGGCTGAACTGACGCTGCCCCAGCGGATACTCGACCTCATTCCGCCGCCGCCCCCGGGCCGGAGCCGGGGCCGGGAGCATCTGCCGTCCCGTGCCGGTCTGACGTTCGATCCGGTGGGCGCGGCCGAGATGGCGGCTGACCTGACCTTCGCCATGGTCTTCGATGGCGAGCGGGCGGCCCGCCTCGTCGACCACCACGCGCGGGCGGTGGAACAGCCGGCTCTTGGCGACGTGATCGATCGGGTGCTGGCCGCGACCTGGCGGGCCGACCCGTCTCCGGGCCTTGCCGGAGAAGTCGGCAGGGCGGTCGACTTCGCCGCCCTGCGGCGGCTGATGGCGCTGGCGGCGGGCGTCCCCGTGAGCATGCCGCCGAACTTCGACTGGCCGGTGGCGCCGGCGCGGTCGGGTTCGTTCCAGGTGCGAGCCGTGGCGACTTCGTCGCTCACGGATCTGTACCAGTGGCTGCTTGCGAACCCCGGGGCACAGGGTTCGCCGGAGTGGGACCACCGGACGTACGCCGTACGGTTGATCCACCGTTTCCTGGAAGACCCGGGCTCGGTCGAACTGCCCGCGCCGCTGCGGGCCCCGGACGGCTCGCCGATCGGCTCGCACATCGGCTGCGGCGTGGGCATGGGCGGCGCGCACCTCCCGCCCTTCGCGCTACCGGAATGAGCGGTCATCCGTCCGCGTCGCTCCGGCTGCCCGAGGCTGTTTCCGGGCTCTACGGCGCCGGTGCGGTTGCCGAGCTTGTAGGTCTCCGGCGAGCGCTCCACGCCGATCCCGAACTCTCGCTCCAGGAGGAGCGTACGTGTGCCCGTCTTCAGCGGACGCTGGACGAACTCGGCGTCGAGGGCGTAGCCCGCGTTGCCGGCACCGGTGTGGTCGGACGGATACCCGGTCGCGACCGGAAGGCGCCGCTGGTTGCGGTCCGCGGCGACATCGACGCGCTGCCGATCCAGGAAGACACCGGTTTGCCGTTCGCGTCCCGCAACGAGGGCGTGATGCACGCCTGCGGCCACGACGTCCATGCCTCCTGGGCGGTCGCCGCGGCGCGCCTGCTCCAGGCCGAGCCCGCGGCAGGCGACGTTCTGCTCGTGCTGCAGCCGGCGGAAGAGAGCGGCGAGGGCGCGGCGGCGGTCCTGGCTACCGGCGTCCTGGACGAGGTCGGGGCGATCTTCGGCGCCCATGTCGACCTGACCTTCGAGGTCGGACAGGCGATGATCCAGCCCGGCGCCGTGGGCGCCGCCGCCGACCGCTTCGAG
This sequence comes from Acidobacteriota bacterium, assembly GCA_028875725.1. Classification (NCBI taxonomy): domain Bacteria; kingdom Pseudomonadati; phylum Acidobacteriota; species Acidobacteriota bacterium. The sequence goes on along the minus strand of JAPPCR010000006.1, from coordinate 1,987,577 downwards.
GTCGAGCTTCGGGGCAAGGGGGCGCACGGTGCAAGGCCCCACCAGGGCCTCGATCCAATCACAGGCCTGGCCCAGGTCGTTTCCGTCCTGCAGACGGTCGTCTCCCGGCGCGTGCCGCCCGACCAGCCCGCGGTGGTCACCGTCGGCGCTGTCGAGGCGGGCACGGCGCACAACGTGATCCCCGGCCGTGCCGTGCTCAAGGGCACCATGCGGTCGCTCGACCCGGCCATCCGGAAACTGCTGGCGGACGAGGTGCGGCACGTTTCAGAGTCCGTCGGCGCGGCCTGCCGGCTCGAGGCCGAGGTACGGATGCTCCAGGGAACGCCGGCCGTGCTGAACGACGAGCGTGCCGCGGGCTGGGCCAGGGACGCCGCGGTTCCAGTGATCGGCGCGGATGCGATCAGGCCGTTGCCGGCCGCCAACATGGGCGGCGAGGACTTCGCCTTCTACCTGGAGCGAATTCCGGGCTGCTTCATCCGGGTCGGCGCCCGGCTGCCCGGCGACCCGGTAGTCGGCGCCCACACGCCGTACTTCGCGCCGGCCGAAGAGGCGATCTTCGTCGGCGGGGCGCTGTTGGCGGCGGCGGCGCGCCGCGCTTCGGCGGAGCTTGCGGGCACTTCCTGACCAGCGCCGTCCTAGAACGCGAAGACCAGGCCGGCGCTGACCAGGCCCTGGACCAGGTCGTCGCGTTCGGCTCCGTAGCAGCAGTCGTAGCAGCACCCGTCCTCGTCGCTGGTGTCGGTCACCAGCAGGCGCGCGTCCAGCCGCAGGCCGACGTGGTCCGTGAAGAAGACCTTCACGCCGCCGCCGAGGCCTATGGAGAAGTGGCTCTCGGACTCCGGCAGGAAGTCGCTGCTCGGCGCGAGGCGGGTGACACCGGCGGTCAGGGACGCGAAGGGACGCACCTGACCCAGTGACCCGGTCCACGACACGCCGGCCTGGTAGTAGTCGACGTCCATCCCGCCGAGATACGCGGCGCCGAGGAAGGGGCCCTCGTCCAGCCCGAAGCCGGTCTCCTGCTCGTTGACGAACAGCTCGACGTGGAGATTCCGCCGGAGCGGAATTCCGATGACTACGCCGTCCACCGTGCCGTCGTCGATCTCGAGATCGAGCCTTCCGAACTCGTAGTCGTCGATCTCGAAGCTGTCGAGGAAGCTGTGTCCGTAGTACGGAGTGATCTCGAAGCGTACCTTCTGGGCGACGGCCGGTGACGGTGTCGCGCCGGCGGCTACGGTCAGCAGTGCTGTGGCGGCCAGCGTCCAGATCAGGTGACGTCTGGGGGATTCAAGGCGTCGGACTCGCGTCATGGTCGTCGATCCTCCATGGGGCGAGGAACAGAGACTGCAAGTTCCGGGCCGGCGCGGCGCTGTGGAAACAGGGGCGGAGCGGCCGGTATCGGTCCACTGGGGAGGTAGTCAGTCGACGTCACACGAGGAGGAGCGGGCCGCCCTGCCCCTGTCCCCGGTTTACGGAACCGGGCGGACAGGGTTTCGGGTGAGCCGAGGCTTCCTAGCCGCTCGCCGTATCCCGGTCCGGGTGGCGCATCGCGGTGATGTTGAACCCGGCGTCCACGAAGTGGATGCCGCCGGTGGTTCCGGCGCTCAGATCGGACAGGAGGTAGGCGGCGGTGGCGCCGACATCGTCGACGGTGATGTTGCGGCCGAGCGGGGCCCGTTCCGGCATCACCTTCAGCATGCCGCGCATCCCCGAGACGCCGGAAGCGGCGAGGGTCCTGACCGGGCCGGCGGAGATTCCGTGAACGCGGATGTTCTTCGGCCCCAGGTCGACGGCCAGATAGCGGATCGAGGCCTCGAGCGCCGCCTTGGCGATGCCCATCACGTTGTAGTTCGGGGTGGCCTTGGTGGCGCCGTAGTACGTCATCGCGATGATGCTGCCGCCCTCGCTCATCAAGGGTTCGGCCGCCCGGGCGAGAGCGATCAGGGAGTAGCAACTGATGTCGAGCGCGGTGACGAAGCCACTGCGCGACGTGTCGATCGTGCGCCCCAGGAGGTCCTCGCGGTTGGCGAAGGCGACGGAGTGAACGAGGAAGTCGAGCCGCCCCCAGCGGTCTTTCAGCGTCTCGAACACGGCATCGATCTGGTCGTCGTCGGTGACGTCGAGCGGTTCGATGATGGTGGAGCCCACGCTCTCGGCGAGAGGCCGTACCCGCCGTTCGAGGGCGTCGCCCTGGAACGTGAACGCGAGATCGGCGCCCTCCTCGTGGGCTCGCCGGGCGATCCCCCAGGCCAGGGAGCGTTTGTTCGCGACGCCGACGACGAGGCCCCGCCGGCCGGCCAGCAGCCCCTTCGACGAGCCACCGGCGGTGGCCTCGGACGGGAGATCGCCGGGCGATGATTCGTGCCGAGTCACGGGCGCGGGGATTGTAGCGCTCCGCTGCGCTTGGTCCTAGACTGACCCTCGCGCATGGTTTCCCTGCTCGGCATCGTGCTGGTGGTCGGCGCAACGCTCTGCTTCTCGCTGTTCGACCTGCTGCGCAAGAAGCTCACCGGTCGCCTGAGCGACGCCTTCCTCGTCATGGTCCTGGCGCTCGGCGCTGTGCCTCTCTACGGCGTGTGGGTGGCACGGCAGCCGCCCGTTGCCGTGAGTGCCGCGTACGTATGGCCGGGTGTTGCCTCCGTCGCGTGCAATCTGGGCGCGAACTACGGCTTCCTGCGCTCCGTGCGTCTCTCCGGGCTGAGCGCGGTGATCCCCCTGCTCTCGCTGACGCCGGTGTTCACGTCGCTGCTCGCGATCCCACTGCTGGGCGAACTGCCGGGCGCCCGCGAGTGGCTCGGCATCGCGATGGTCGTGTTCGGCGCTCTCGCGCTCCAGTTGGGCGAGCGGAGCGGAGAGCGTCGCCAGCCGTGGAGACTGAGCGCGGGAGCGCGGTGGATGATCCTGGTCGCCTTCCTCTGGGCGTCGGCGCTGCCGCTCGACAAGCTCGCGACCGAAGCCTCGAACGCGGCCTTCCATGGCCTGGTTCTGCACCTGGGCGTTGGCCTGTCCGTGCTGACGCTCGTTCTTCGCGGCCTGCGCGAGGCGCCGGGAGTGCGCTCCCGCGCGGACGTGCGCGCGAGAGCGGGGACCTGGGCCCTGCTGCTGACCGCCGTCGCCCTCGGCGCCGCGGCGCAGGGGCTCCAGTTGCTGGCGCTTCAGCACGCCTGGGTCGGCTTTGTCGAGACGGTGAAGCGGGGCATAGGCTCCTCGCTGGCGCTGGTTCTCGGTCGCGTCTTCTTCGCGGAGCCGCTCACGCTGCGCAAGGTGCTGACGGTGGCCGTGATCGTTGCCGGTGTCGCCGTGATGCTCTGGTAGGTTGACCTCGATGGCCAGCGGCTTCCCGGTCGGTTCCCGGCTTCGCCTGGCAGTCCTCCTGGGCCTCGTGGCGGTCGGATCCGGCGACGCCCGCGCCCAGGTGTCGCGCTTGTCCGAGATCAAGCTGCCGGAGGGGTTTGCGATCAGTGTTTTCGCCGACGACGTTCGGGGAGCCCGGTCGCTTGCGCAGAGCCCGGCCGGCACCGTCTTCGTCGGCACCCGACCCGAGGGCGTGGTCTACGCGGTCGTCGACTCGGACGATGACGGTGAGGCAGACCGTACGTACCGATTGGCCGCAGGGCTGAACTCACCGAATGGCGTTGCTTTCCGCAATGGAAGCCTCTACGTGGCCGAGATCAGCCGGATACTCCGGTACGACGACATCGAAGATCGCCTGGACTCGCCTTCGCCGCCTTTCGTGGTTACTGATCGTCTCCCAACGGATGAACATCACGGCTGGAAGTTCATCCGCTTCGGGCCGGATGGCCAGCTCTACGTCCCGGTCGGCGCCCCTTGCAACATCTGCGACGAGCCTGATCCGTACAACTCGATCCTGAGGATGGCTGTCGATGGCAGTTACTCAGTTGTTGCGCGCGGGGTGCGAAACACCGTCGGTTTCGACTGGCATCCGACGACGCGTCGATTGTGGTTCACCGATAACGGTCGGGACTGGCTCGGAGACAACAGTCCTCCTGACGAGTTGAATGTTCTGACGTCGACCGGCCAGCATTTCGGTTATCCGTACTGCCACGGTCGCAGCATCGCCGACCCCGAGTTCGGCGACCGACGCTCCTGCTCGGAGTTCAGGCCGCCAGTCCAGGCGCTTGGCCCGCACGTGGCAGCCCTGGGTATGCGCTTCTACACAGGCACTGCCTTCCCGGAGCGCTACCGCGGCCAGATCTTCATCGCCGAGCACGGGTCGTGGAACCGCACGGTGCCGATCGGCTACCGGGTCATGCTGGTGCGTCTCGGGGCGAGCGGGAGGCCGACGGCCTATGAAGAGTTCGCGACCGGGTGGCTCCAGGGCGGAACCGCGTGGGGGCGGCCGGTGGACGTGATGGTGCGCGACGACGGCTCACTGCTCGTGTCTGACGATCGGTTGGGTGTCATCTACCGCGTCACTCATGCGTCGGCGGCTGAGCCTGAGCCTCCACCGCCGGAACCCGATCCGGAGCCCGATCCGGAGCCCGATCCTCCGCCGGATTCGGAACCGGAGCCGCCCGGGGACGACGGGCCGTGCGAACCCGGGAGCGAAACACTGTGTGTGCGCGACGGTCGCTACGAAGTGAAGGCCGTGTGGTGGAGGCCAGGCGGCGAGCCGAGTCCCGCGTTCGTGGCCGAACACGGTACGTCCGACGCCGGCATGTTCTGGTTCCTGGATCCGTCCAACTGGGAGATCCTGATCAAGGTCCTGGACGGCTGCAGAACGAACGGCCACATCTGGGTCTACGGCGCCTCGACGACGGACCTCGGCTACTCGATCCGGGTGAGAGACACCCTGACGGGTGAGCAGAGCGAGTACCGCAACGAGGCGGGTGAACCAGCTCCCGCGATCACCGACAACAGGGCGTTCTCCAGGGCCTGCACGCCGCCGGCGTTCGTCCCGTAAGCTCTGGCTGCCAGGACACCCACCCAAAGGAGAATCCGCCATGTCGCGGTCCGTCTTCAGCCAGAACTTCCGTTCCCTCCTGCCCTATGTGGCCGGCTTCCTCGTCTTTCTTTGCGGAGTCGGCAGCGGCGCTCTCGCTTCCGACGATGAACTCCGTCTGGACACGATCGAGCTGCCGGCCGGCTTCTCGATCGACGTCTTCGCCGCGGAGATCGACGTCGCCCGCTCGCTGGCCCAGAGTCCGTCCGGAACCGTCTTCGTCGGCACCGGACGCAGGGGCGGCGGAGTCGTTCACGCAGTCCTGGACGCGGACGGCGACGGAAAGGCCGACGACCGCTATCGCATCGGCTCCGATCTGAACTGGCCGAACGGCGTCGCCTTTCACGACGGCGACCTGTACGTTGCCGAGATCAGCCGCGTGCTTCGTTTCGAAGGGATCGAGAGCCGCCTCGACTCCCCTCCCGAACCGGTCGTGGTCACCGCGGACCTGCCGGACAAGACCCATCACGGCTGGAAGTTCATCCGCTTCGGCCCGGACGGCAGGCTCTACGTGCCGGTGGGCGCCCCGTGCAACATCTGCGACGAGGGGGATCCCTTCGCGACGATCCTCCGGCTCGACGACACCGGCGACTACGAAGTCGTCGCCCGCGGAGTGCGGAACACGGTCGGCTTCGACTGGCGCCCGGGCACGAGCGAACTGTGGTTCACCGACAACGGACGGGACATGATGGGTGACGACGTTCCGCCCGACGAGTTGAACGTGCTGACGGAGGATGGCCAGCACTTCGGCTATCCGTATTGCCATGGCCAGGACATCGCGGACCCGGAGTTCGGCGATCAGCGTCCCTGCGACGAACTCGTGCCGCCGGTCGTCGACCTCGACCCGCACGTGGCGGCAGTGGGCATGCGCTTCTACCAGGGCGCCGCGTTCCCTGAGCGCTACCGCGGGCAGATCTTCATTGCGGAGCACGGTTCCTGGAACCGCAGCAACAAGATCGGCTACCGGATCATGGTGGTTCATGTCGACGGGGACGGCAGGGCCACCGACTACGAGGAGTTCGCCACGGGCTGGCTCCAGGGCGAAGATTCGTGGGGCCGGCCGGTCGACGTGATGGAGCGGGTCGACGGGTCGCTCCTGGTGTCGGACGACATGCGGGGCGTGATCTACCGCATCGTCTATGACGGGGCCGCGGCGGCGGCCGCCGGGGAGTAGGGGCGGTGCCGGCGATCGATCCGGCAGTCGTCGATGCGGCGAGAGCCCGCTACGACGCGGCCCGCGCCGCCGGCCTCAACCTCGACATGACGCGGGGCAAGCCGTCACCGGAGCAGCTCGCCCGTTCCCATGGTCTCCTGGCTGCGGTCGGCCGGGAGGACAGCCTGGCCGACGACGGCACGGATTGCCGCAACTACGGCGGCGATCCGCGCGGCCTGCCGGAGATGCGGGCGATGTTCGCCGAGATCCTCGAGATCGATCCGGAGCTGGTCTTCGTCGGCGGCAACGCGAGCCTGCAGTGGATGCACGACCTGGTCGTGCAGGCGATGCTGGTCGGCGTGCCGGGCGGCGATCCCTGGGGCGGGCCGAGACGCTCGACGCCGGTGAAGTTCCTCTGTCCGTGTCCCGGCTACGACCGTCACTTCGCTCTGCTGGAGCGCTACGGCATCGAGATGCTGCCGATCGGGATGGGTGACGACGGCCCGGACGTCGACGAGATCGCGCGTCTTGCCGGCGAGGATCGGAACGTCAAGGGGATGTTCTGCGTGCCCCGCTACAGCAATCCGACCGGCGTGACCTATTCGGACGACGCGGTCGAGGCGATCGCCGCGATGCCGGCCGCGGCGGCCGACTTCCGGGTCATCTGGGACGACGCCTACGCGTTGCATGCCTTCGAGGGCGAGCCGGATCGTCTGGCGAGCCTGTACGACCGTTGCGTCGCTCACGGCCACGAGGACCGGCCGTTGATCGTCACCTCGTTCTCGAAGGTCACGTTCGGCGGCGCCGGTCTGGCGGCGCTTGCAGCCAGTCCTGCGAACGGCGACTGGATCCGGGGTTTCCGCTCGATCCAGACGATCGGACCGAACAAGCTGAACCAGCTTGCCCATGCCCGCTTCTTCGACGGCAGCGTCGCGAGCGTCCGGGAGCACATGCGAGGACACGCGGAGCTGATCCGGCCGAAGTTCGAAACCGTACTGCGCGTTCTCGACGAGTCGCTGGAGGGCCTCGGCGTCGCGACCTGGAGCCGCCCCCGGGGCGGCTACTTCGTGAGCCTGGACACGGAGCCCGGCTGCGCGCGGGCCGTGGTCGAAATGGCGGGCCGGGCGGGGGTCAAGCTGACGCCCGCGGGCGCTACTTTCCCGTACGGCGTCGACCCGCGGGACCGGAACATCCGCATCGCGCCGACGCTGCCGGGTCTCGACGAGATCGAGACGGCGACCCGGTTGCTCGCCGACTGCGTCGTGCTCGTCAGCGCCGGCCAGTAGCCGAGCTAGTCGATGTAGCCGAGGCTCTTCAACTGGCGGATGTCCTCCTCGCTGAGGACGTTGCCGCTCTTCGCCTCGTACTTCGGAAGATCCCGGTACCAGTTCACCAGGCGGCGTCCGAGCGGCGGCACCATGTCGACCGGCGGCGCGGGCAGCGGCCGTTCCTCTTCCGGGTCGACGGTGAGGTCGAAGTAGACGGTCGTGCGCTTCGAGAAGTCGTGGAGGACCTTGGCGCCCTCCAGCTCCATGCTGATCTGCAGGGGGTTCTCGTAGGGCGCGCTGCGTCGCGACCTGGCGAACAGGGCGCTGTGTTTGTCGCCGATGACGTAGCGGGGCCGCGCCCCGCCTTCGGGTTCGTCGCCGATGGGCACGAGGCTTCGGCCCTCGACGCCCGCGGGGTGCTCGAGTTCGAGCAGGTCGAGGACGGTGGGCAGCACGTCGATCACGCCGACCGCGGCCTCGACCCGCCGGCCTTCTGGAATCCCCGGGCCGGTGAGGATCATCGGTATGCGCGCGTTGGGCCAGTGGACGTTCTTGCCGTGCCCCCAGTAGCCGTGCTCGCCCATGCTTTCCCCGTGATCGCTCACGAACACGGTGTAGCGGGGACCCGGCAGGAACTCCTCGATCGCCTCGGACAGCCGGCCGAGCCAGTGGTCGACGTAGTTGACCTCCGACTGGTAGCGCCAGCGCCTCTGCCAGCCGCCGGCGCGCTGGTCCTGCGGTGGCCTGGGGGGCGTGAAACCGGTTCGTTCCAGGTACGGATCGTGCGGGTCCGAGAAGTGGACCCAGAGGAACAGGGGCCGCCGGTTCCTCTCCTCGTCGCCGGCGCGCTGGCGCAGCCATCGCTCGGCCGCCCTGGCGACGTCGTCGGCGTGGCGCTCCATCACCCCGACGGCGTTGCGGGCCTGGGTGAACTCCTCGTCGTAGTGGTCGAAACCGCGGTTCAGGCCGACCAGATCAGCTCGCAGCGTCCAGTTCGAGATGAAGGCGGCTGCCTCGTACCCCGTCTGGCCCAGAATCTCGGCGAGAACCGGGATGTCGCTTCGCATCCGTTGGGCGTTTCGACGCGCCCCGTGAGTCGGCGGGTAGAGCGAGGTGAACATCGAGGCGAAGGCGGGACCGGTCTTGCCGATCGTGGTGTGCGCGTCCTCGAACAGCACGCCCTCGGCGGCGAGAGCGTCGATCGTCGGCGTCGTGGCTGACTCGCCGCCGTAGGCCCCGAGCGCATCGGCCCGCAGGGTGTCCACGGAGAGCAGGACGAGGTGCGGCTCGGCCGCAGGCAGCGGTGCGCAGATCGCGGCCGCCAGCGCCGTGCCGAGGAGGAGGCGTCGTCCGGCCACGCTCACGCCGAGACGGCCCCGAAGGCGATCGCCTCTTCCTGTGTGTCGATGTCGCGGGCCAGGGACATGGCGTCGACGACCGGCATCCGGACCTTGCGGTCGGGATGCCTGCGCCGGTGACGTCGCTTGATGAACATCCGGCGCAGAGCCAGTTCCAGCTCGGACTGCTGGATGACCTTCTCCTTGAGACGCCGCGCTGCGCGAGTGCCCGACAGCAACGTGTCCCAGGTAAAGGTCGGAAGGCGGAGGTTCAGAAGGTGGATGAAGTCCTGAACCAGCATGATCCACAGAAGGCGCCGCGCCATGTAGGCGTTGCGGTACAGGATTGGGCGGTTGCGCGTCCGGTAGCCGAGGTCCATCAAACGGTAGATGAACTTCCAGCGAAGCGCTGCCGAGTCGAACATGGCCAGGTGACCGGGCAGTACCGGGACGGGCTCGGACGCCCCTTCGGGCTTGACGTGGTACTGCGGCTTCCACCCGGACTCGCCGAGCCGTTCGGGGTCTCGCGGCGCCTTGATCATCGGAAAGAAGAAATCCAGGGGGCTGTACTTCCAGAAGTCGCGGACCACCGTCTTCATCTCGGCGGGGTCGGGAACGATGTCACACGTGACGATCGCCAGCGGTCCGTCGCCGTGCCGCCGGCGGGCCGTCTCGACTCCGACCTGGATGTTGCGGCCGAAACCGCCGTCGGTGTCGACGGAGATCCCGTCAGGCAAAGACCGGTAGGCGTGACCGGGTCCGGCGACGTAGATCGGGTCGAAGGCTTCGGCCTGGCGGATCCGCTCGATGACCAGTTCGATCAGCGGCCTGCCGCCGATCTTCACGTCCACGCCCTTGATGCCGGCGAGCGGGTGCTTGGAACGTCCTCCCGGGGGCATGTAGGCGGGCCTGCGGTCGCTGCCTCCCAGGATGACGAGTGGTACGGATTGGTTGGCCATCGGTCGTCGTCCGGTTCTCTCGTCGGGACGAGCCGATTGTACGCCGGGGATCATCCGACGCCCAAGACTCGCCGGGTCTGGCGTTACCATCCGGCTAAACCGCCTCGTTCCGGTCGTCCGCCTTTCTGTTCGATGACACTTCCTCCGCCGCCGACCCCCGAGGTCGTGGACCGTGACGCTCGGTTGGCCGATCTCGCCCAACGCTGGCTGCGCGAGCCGGCCATTGGCCTGGACACGGAGTTCGTGCGGGAGCGGACGTTCTTTGCCCGGCTCGGCCTGATTCAGGTGGCGGATTCGGAGGGCTGCTACCTGGTCGACATGGTCTCGATCAGGGATCGGGCGCCCCTGGTTGCCGTCGTCCAGGCGCCAGAGGTGATGAAGGTGTTCCATTCGCCGAGCGAGGATCTGGAGATTCTCCACCAGGCCGTCGGCCACCCTCCAGAACCCCTGTTCGACTGTCAGGTCGCGGCTACGCTGTGCGGACTGGGAGGTTCGCTGGGCTACGTTCGTCTGGTTTCGCGACTCTTCGATGTCGAGCTGGAGAAGGGCGTGCAGCGGTCGAACTGGCTGCGGCGTCCGCTCAGCGACGAGCAGGTGCGGTACGCCGGTCTCGACGTGGCCTACCTCCTGCCGGCCCACGAGCGGTTACTGGCGAGGCTGCGTGAACTCGGCCGGGAAGGCTGGGCCGGGGAGGACTTCGACCGCCTGTTGCAGACCGCCGAGGCGCGTCTGGATCCGGCGTGGTCCTACAACCGGTTGCGGCGACCGGGCATGTCGAGGCGTCAATTGGCGGCCCTGGAGGCCCTGTCCGCGTGGCGGGAGCGGCGCGCTCGCCGGCGGGACGTGCCCCGGGGTTTCGTGCTGAAGGACGAGACGCTGGTCGACCTGGCGCGACGCCTGCCGCGCACGCCGGAGGACCTCGCCCCGGTGAAGAGCCTTGGACGGCGCCAGGCAGCGCGGTACGGGCCGAAACTGCTCGATCTCGTGCGGGGTGCCCGCGCGCTGTCCGCGGATCGGCTCCCTGAACGTCTGGAACGCTCCGGCAGGCGGTCCTCGAGCCGCGTGTCGGAGGGACTGCGAAAACTGGTTGCGCGAGTCGCCGCCGATCTCGACGTTCCGGTCGAGTTCCTCGTGCCCAGGAGGACGCTCGAGGCCTGGGCGGCGCGGAGTCTCGAGCGAGGCATGTGGGTTTGGCCGCCGGAGATCGAAGGCTGGCGCCGCTCGGTACTCCAACCTGAAGTGGAATGTTCCGCTCTCCTCGAGGCCGGCGTAGCCAGGAAACAGCGGAACAGGTCGTTGCGCCGCTGAAGGGCAGCGGCCTCGGATGAGAGTCGCGGAGACTAGGGGTAGAGTCCGCCGCCGTGAAAGAGGTGATTGCGCAGGCGCACGACATCGGCGACCTGTACGGCCTGTTCGGCCGGCGGGCCCCTGAAGCCGTGGTTGTACCGCGGTCTGCCGTTCCACAGCCTCAGCGGGCTCTTCTGGATCACGAAGATCACATGACGGTGACCCTGGAGGCCCACCATGGGGCCGCGGTCGACGTCGATGTCCTGGATCGCGTCGCGCACGACGGACGCTACGCGCGCAGAATCCTCCTGCGGCGTGCGGACGCCAGGGCCGTCGCGCCAGGACAATCCGCTGGCGTGGTGCTGTTCGGGATCGTGCTCATCGACTTCCGGTTTACGAGGGAGGCAGCCCGGCGCGAGATCCTCAGCGAAGCGACTCCGCTCGGCCATGTGCTGATTCGCCACAGCCGGTTGCGGCGAATCAGCACCCACTGTCTGCTCGAGATCGAGCCGGACGGCGAGATGCGGCGCCACTTCGGTCTGGGCGACCGGGTGGACTGCAAAGGGTCGCGCGTTCATGGCCGTCTCGCGACGATCTTCTGCGATGGGCAACCCGCGGTCGAACTCCTCGAAGTCGTGCCGCCGGGCCCTGCCGCCGTCAGGCTCGCTCGATCGGGAAGGAGATGAGTTCGTCGATACTCCCTGCTTCAAGGTCGAGACCGAGCAGCCTGTCGAAACCCAGGGCGACTCCCGCGCAGGGCGGGAGACCCGACTCCAGTGCGGCCAGGAAACGGGACGGAATCGGCGGCAGCGGTTGGCCGGTTCTGCGGCGGCTCGCCAGGTCGTACTCAAGGCGTTGCCGCTGTTCGGCCGGATCGCAGAGTTCGCCGTAGCCGTTGGCGAGCTCGATATCCCCGACGTAGGCCTCGAAACGCTCGGCGGTGCGGGGGTCGGAAGCGTTCAATTGCGCCATCGCGGCCTGGGAGGCGGGATAGTCGAAAACGACCGTGACACGGTCGGTCGCGAACTCAGGCTCCACCCGTTCGCCGAACAGCCGGGACAGCAGATCGTCCCGGTCTAGGTCGGTGGTGTCGACCGGTGAGGGGCCGTCCGCGACGGCCCGTCGCAGGGCTCCGGTCGATGCGTCGTACGGATCGATCCCGGCGTGCCGGCGCATGAGATCGGCGTAGCCGACATAGGTCGCCGGCTCCAGGCGCCGCGAACCGGCGAGAAGGGTCTCGATCAGGGCCGCGACTTCCCTCATCAGTCGGTGCACGTCCCATCCCACGCGATACCACTCGAGGATCGTGAACTCGGGGTTGTGCCAGCGGCCGCGCTCGCCGCCACGGAACGCCTTGCATACCTGGTAGATCGATCCGGAACCCGCGGCCAGCATCCGCTTCATGGCGAGTTCGGGCGAGGTCTGGAGGTACATCCGCCGGCCGTCAATGCCGGGGGCCTCGACGGCGGAGCTCAGCGGCTCCAGGTGCGGGTCGAGAGTGGTTTCGGCGGACAGCAGGGGGGTTTCGACCTCGAGCACTTCCCGCTCGGCGAAGAAGGCGTGCAGCCTGGCGAGCATGGCTGCGCGTCGTTTCAGGGCGGTCAACCCGGCTGTGGGCCGCCACTCCGCGGCGTCGCCCGTCACCGTCCGCCCTTAGGTCTTGCCGCGGGAGACGTACTCGCCGGTCCGGGTGTCGACCCGGATGGCCTCGCCGGTCTGGATGAAGAGCGGTACCTTGACGACCGCACCGGTTTCTAGCTTCGCCGGCTTGCTGCCGCCGCTGGAGGTGTCGCCCTTGAGTCCGGGATCCGTTTCGATCACCTCACGAGTCACGAAGTTCGGCGCCGCGACGAGGATCGGATGGCCGTTCCAGAGCGTCACGCTGCAGATGTCCTCCTCCTTGATCCACTGCTCGGCTCCGCCCAGGGCCGCGGCATCGGCCTCGACCTGGTCGTAGGTGTCGGGATTCATGAAGAACCAGTGCCCGCCGTCGGTGTAGAGGTACTGCATCGACGTCTCGATGACGTCGGCGCCCTCGAGCAGGTCGCCCGGCTTGTAGGTCTTCTCGTTGACCCGTCCGTTCAGGAGGTTGCGCATCTTGACCCGGGTGAACGCCTGGCCCTTGCCGGGCTTGACGAAATCGCACGAGATGATCACGTTCGGCTCGCCGCTCTCGAGCACCTTGAGCCCGGTGCGGACCTGGTTCATGTTGTAGCTGGCCATCGATCCCGAACGCCTTATCCGTTGACGCCCCTCGCTGCGGCGAACCCTAGCAGCAGGGCGGCGGTGAAACTCACCGCCTCCTGCCTGCGTTGTATGGCGGTAAGGGCGGCAGGTGGCGGTCCTTTCCGGCCGTGACGGAAGCCCTGCCCCGAACCAGGGAGAGCGCGATGACCAACCGACCTTCGATTCCCGTTCCGGATTCCAACGCCTCAATCGGTCGCCGCGGGCCGCGGACACCGCGTTGGGGCCTGGCGGTCATGACGCTGGTGGCTGCCGCAGCGGCTCTTTCGACGCCCGCCTTCGGCGAATTCGACGAGAGCCACCGCTTCGACGCCCGTTCGCTGGAGGTCACCAACCTGATCGGCAAGGTGACTATCGGGCAGGCAGCCGGCGACGAGTTCGAGGTCGACGTTTCCGTGCGCGGCGCCGACGGCGTGCGGCGCAACATCGACATCGAACAGGAGCGCGGTTCCCGCGCCCGGCTGGACGTCGTCTTCCCGGTCGACGACGAGCGCCGGTTCGTGTATCCGGAGTTCAGCCGCCGGCGGGCTCAGCTCTGGTTCCGCGAGGGTCGATCCAGCAGCCTGCTGGGGGAGATCCTGCGGGCCGTCTCGGGTCGTCGCGTTCGGGTCGAGCGGAGCGGCAGGGGCATGGAGGTGTGGGCCGATCTTGTGATACGCGTGCCCGAGGGGGCTTCGCTCACGCTCGAACACGGGGCGGGTGACGTGCAGATCGAGACCCTCGCCGCGGACCTCGACTTGGACGTGAAGGCCGGCGCCATGGAGGCAACCGGACTGGACGGCCGGATCGAGCTCCGTGTCGGCAGCGGTGGCTTGGCCGTGCGGGACGTGCGCGGCCGGCTGGACCTGGACACGGGCAGCGGCAGCGCCAGTCTCGACCGTTTCGAGGGCTCGGCGCTCTCGATCGACACCGGCAGCGGCCCGGTGGCGGTGACGGAAGTGGCGGCCGAGGCGATCGACATTGACACCGGCAGCGGCGGAGTCACGGTGGACGGCCTGGAAGCCGAACGGTTGTCGATCGACACGGGCAGCGGCAGCGTTCGGGTCGAGTCCGCGGGCGCCGACGCCGCGGAGATCGATACGGGCAGCGGCAGGGTGCATCTGGCCCTCGAGCGGATGGGTGACGGCAGGTTCGAGATCGGCACCGGCTCCGGCGGCATCGTCATGCTGGTTCCGGAGGATCTGTCGGCCCGGTTCGACATCGACATCGGAAGCGGCGGCATCGACGTCGACGTGCCGATCGCGAAGACGCTGCACAAGTCGCGGGGCGAGATGCGGTTCATTGCCGGCGACGGCGATGCGAGCGTGATCCTCGACACGGGCTCGGGAAGCGTCCGCGTCGCGAACGTGAACTGACCGAAGTTAGCGCGCCCCAGCCATCGCGCACACGATCCGCCACTCCCGTTCGGTCACTGGCTGAACGGAGAGCCGCTGGCCCCGGCGGAGCAGGGCCATTCCCTCCAGGTCGGGCCGCTGGCGTAGCTCGGCCAGGGTGACGGGCTCGTCGAACTTGCACTCGAACTCGATGTCGACGAGGTACCACCGGGGATTCTCCGGGTCCGATTTCGGGTCGTAGTGAGAGTCATCCGGGTCGAACTGGGTCGGATCGGGATAGGACTCGCTGCACACCCGGGCCAGTCCCACCACCGCGGTCGGCTTGGCGTTCGAGTGGTAGTAGAGGACGCCGTCGCCGATCCGCATCCGGTCGCGCATCAGGTTGCGGGCCTGATAGTTGCGCACGCCGTCCCAGTAGGTCTTGCCGTCGTGGGCCAGGTCGTCGAGCGAGTACTCGCCCGGCTCGCTCTTCATCAGCCAGTACTGGCGGGGTTCGTCGGTCATGGTGGTCTCCTGGTCGTTGCGCGCGCTACAGGATGCTGCGTCCGAAGAGCGAACTCAGCAGGCCGAGGGCGAGCTTCGCGGTCTGATTGCGCGTGTCGAGAATGGGGTTCACTTCGACGACGTCGACGGAACCCAGACCGCCGTGTTCGGCGATCAGTTCCATCAGCAGGTGCCCCTCGCGGTAACTCAGGCCTCCGGGCGCCTGGGTACCCACGCCCGGCGCTTCCCGCGGATCGATCGAGTCCATGTCCAGGCTGACGTGGAGCCGGTCCACGTGCCCCAGGCGTTCGAGGGCTTCGTTTGCGAGGGGAGCCAGACCTCGCTCGTCGATCTGGCGCATCGTGAAGACGGTGACGCCGGCCCGGTGGATCAGCGCCTGCTCGCCCGGGTCGAGGTCGCGGACTCCGAACAGGACGACATCCTTCGGCCGGAGCTTGGCGCCTGGGCGACCGGCATCGACCAGTTCCGGCGCGCCGTAGCCGCAGAGCGCCGCCAGCGGCATGCCGTGGAGATTGCCGGTCGGGGAAGTCTCGGGCGTGTTGAAATCGCCGTGTGCGTCGATCCACAGAACGCCGGCGCGGTGTTCGTGCGAGACGCCGCCCACGGTGCCCACGGCGATCGAGTGATCGCCGCCCAGGACCAGCGGCAGGGCGCCGTCGGCTACGGCTTCACGGCTTGCGTCGTAGATGCGTTCGCAGGCGTCGACAACGGGTCGGAGGAAGCCCAGGCCGGGTTCCTCCGGCAGGGAGTCGCGCTCGACCGCCTCGATGTTGCCGCGGTCTTCCACGCGGTAGCCGAGGCCCAGCAAGGCCGACTTGAGACCGGCGTAGCGGAGCGCGGTAGGCCCCAGGTCCACGCCGCGGCGCGCCTGCCCGAGATCGAGCGGCGCGCCAACGATCCGAATCGTGGTCCGGGCTGCGGGGGTGGACATGGGTGGGAAGTTAGCGCACCTGGCGCCGCAAGCTCATAGGATGCGGATCAGCCATGTCCGTCCGCAACTTCTGCATCATCGCGCACATCGACCACGGCAAGTCGACGCTCGCCGATCGCCTGATCCAGCACTGCGGGGCGATCGAGGACCGGGAGTTCCGCGACCAGATCCTCGATTCGATGGACATCGAGCGGGAGCGGGGGATCACGATCAAGAGCAATACGGTCACCCTCCGGCACCAGGACGCGGAGGGCCTGCCCTGCCGTCTGAACCTGATCGACACCCCGGGTCATGTCGACTTCTCGCACGAGGTGCGGCGGTCGCTCATGTCGTGCGAGGGGGCGCTGCTCCTGATCGATGCGTCCCAGGGCGTGGAGGCACAGACGGTCGCCAACCTCTACCTCGCGCTGGAGTACGACCTCACGATCATTCCGGTGATCAACAAGATCGACCTGCCGTCCGCGGATGTCGACCGGGTTCGCGAGGAGATCGAGAGTGACCTGGGCCTGGACCCGTTCGAGGCGGTGCTGTGCTCGGCCAAGACTGGCGACGGCGTCGAGGATGTGCTCGACGCGATCGTGGAGCGACTGCCGGCGCCGGAGGGCGATGGTTCGGCGCCGCTGAAGGCGCTGGTCTTCGACGCCCAGTACGACCCGTACCGTGGCGTCGTGATGCTGGTCCGGGTGCGCCAGGGCACGCTCCGGCCGAAACAGAAGATCCGCCTGATGCACACCGGCAGCGAGCACGAAGTGGAGGAGATCGGGACCCTGCTGCTCAAGCGGAGACAGCGCGAGGAGCTGGAGGCCGGCGCCGTGGGCTACGTCATCGCCGGGATCCGGAAGATCTCCGAGATCGACATCGGCGACACGATCACGACGCTCCCGAGTGGCGCCGCGGAACCCATCCCGGGCTATCGCGAGGCCAAGCCAGTGGTCTTCTCCTCGATCTATCCGGTCTCGAGTCACGACTACGAGGATCTGACCCGTGCGCTCGAGAAGCTGGCGCTGAACGACGCTTCGCTGACCTACGAGAAAGACTCGTCGTCGGCACTCGGTTTCGGGTTCCGCTGCGGGTTCCTCGGGCTGCTTCACCTGGATGTTGTCCAGGAGCGCCTGGAGCGGGAGTACGGGCTGTCGCTCGTGCTCTCCGCGCCGTCGGTGCGGTACGAAGTGACGATGTCGGACGGCGCGGAGCGGCAGATCGACAATCCGGCCGCCTACCCGGACCCGTCAGAGATCGAGGAGGTTTCCGAGCCCTATATCAAGGCGTCGATCATGCTCCCGGAGCGTTATCTCGGCTCGGTCATGGAACTCTGCCTCGAACGTCGCGGCGGCAAGACGAACATTCACTACCTGGCCGTGGGGCGGGTCGAGCTGACCTGCGAACTGCCGCTGGCCGAGGTCCTCTTCGACTTCTACGACAAGCTGAAGACGGTCACGCAGGGCTACGGCTCGTTCGACTATGAGCTGATCGGGCTGCGGTCGACCGACCTGGTCAAGGTCGACATCCTGGTCAACGGCGAACGCGTCGACGCGCTGTCCCAGCTCGTTCACCGGGACAAGGCGCGCCGGCGGGCGCTCCGCTACTGCGAGCGGCTCAAGGACACGATCCCACGCCAGCAGTTCAAGATCGCGATCCAGGGCGCGATCGGCGGCCAGATCATCGCCCGCACGACGATCACCGCCTTCCGCAAGGACGTCACCGCCAAGTGCTACGGCGGCGACATCACCCGCAAGCGGAAACTCCTCGAGAAGCAGCGCGAAGGCAAGAAGCGCATGAAGCGCGTCGGCTCAGTCGACATCCCGCAGGAGGCCTTCGTGTCGGTGTTGCGCAGCGACGGTTAGAACCCGCCCGTCCGGGGCTGCGGGAGGTGGGGTCCCAGGCAGACGTTCGCGCTTTCTTCGGAGCCCTGGTAGTGGGTCAGTTCGAAGTCCGGCACCCTCACGCTTGACTTGTCGGCACGTCGGGCGCTGGTCTGTTCGTCGGAGATGAGGAGACTGCCGGTAGGGCCACACGAGCGTCTGTGATCTGTGACCGCCATGGTGCGGGTCGCGAAGATCGTGGTCGGGGAGGCGGACGAACAGGACGTCGACGATCGGCCGCGACAGTACGCGTGCCGAAAGACCGTCGCCCGCATGGGCTGGATCGTGGTCCGCCGGCGTCGTGCGTCAGAGTGGTAGTGGCGAGCAGATCAAGGCGTACTAGGGCAGGTTCCAGAACGGAACCTCGTCGTCGATCGAGAACCGCATCCGCAGTTGCAGTTCGCCGCCCGCGACCAAGAACTCCCAGGGCTCTATCGGCCGCACAGCGCCCTGGCAGGCGGCCGGATAGGCCGCTAGGCCGAGACCCGAGATGTCCGCGACGCTGTAGTGGTTGGACGCCACACGGGGCACCGTGAGGGTGCCGTTGTCAGCGAACGGCACCTGTTGGTCGCTCATCCACATCCCTAACGCTTGGGTGGTCAGCAGGCCGCCATCGATCGACACCACGGCGTGTTCGGGCGTCGCGATGCTGTTGGGCGGGCCGGAGGGTGTCACCTGCAAGGTTCCGCCTGGGCCCGACGGCACCCGAATCTCCATGGTAGTGCCTTCCGGCGGGACAGGGACGCATCCTGACCACAGAACACCCGTCGGCACCCTCACCACCACGGCGGCGGGCGTGACGCTCCGGGGCACCACCAGTCGAGCATGCCCCGAGAGGTTCGTGAGCGACGAGCCAACCCCTACCCCATCCGGTGTCAGAGTCAGAACCCACAGATGAGCGCTCCGCTGTGGAGTGCCGGTTTCGGAGGTCACCAGCACCTCCAGTTCGGTTCCTTCCCGCAGGTAGAGCGTCACCGCAGGGTCGAGGTCGTCATCTTCGTCCATCCGGGATGGCCTGACCTCCACCTGTTGGGAGCGCGAGTATCCCTCCAGGTAGGCCGACACCACATGGGTTTCGTCGTCGAGTCCCTCGAACACGAACTGGCCGTCGAGGTCGGTAGTGGTCCGTCGAGGCCCCGATTCGGCGTCGGTCGGGCGCACCAGTTCGACATCTACGCCGTCGAGCGGGAAGCCGTCCTGCCGATCCAGTACGAAGCCACTCACCCTGAATGCCCCGAGCTGGAACGTGACGTTGTACTGGCCGTCCCGCCAGACGGGTTCGACCTCAAACTCCCTGCTGATCGTCTCGGTGTCGACGAAAGCGATGAACTCGTCCTCGGTGGGGACCGACACACGGCCGCCAAACCGGCCTTCCGAGTCGGTCTCGAACATCGTCCAAGCGCCTGCTCCGGTCGAGAGTTCTACCATCGCCTGGTGGCCGTCCTTGCCGAGCAGTACCTGGCCGCGGACTCGCGAGAGCCGGATCGACACTGACACGTTCTCGTCTCCCTCGATCGTTCGCTCCTCAGACAACAGTTGGTTGCCTCGGAGGTCGAAGACCTTCATCACGTAAGGGCCGGGCACCAACTCGCGCCGCACCAGCACTCCGAACTCGTCTGTGGTTCCTTTCGTGGTGTCCCACGGTGACACCATCCGTTCCAGTTCGATCCGCCAAGGCGCCCCGTCGTCGGACGGCGGATCGGTGCGGATCGTTACTCGGCGGTAGCGGTGCATTGGTACATCGCCCAACCAGGTCTCCCGGCCCTCTTGCATCTCGACTCCCCCAAGACGAACCGACGGTCTCGCTTCGGCCTCCACGATGAGGTCGTACGCGCCCGGTTCGACGCCCTTGAGTTGAATGAACCCGCGCTCGTTCGTACTCCCCGACACACGGAGACGTTCGGCCCTCTGGTCCTCGAGGAAGTCCTGCGGTGGCTCAAGAGACGCTGTGGCGCCGACCAGCGGCAGCGCGGTCTCGACGTCGACCACGAACGCCGACGCCGACGCGCCACGCCTCAAACGAGCTTCGCCGAGTTTCACGACTCCGCCCTCCGGCTCAACGTCGAACCAGTAGTGGGGGATCCAGTCCCGAACGGTCAACCGAAGATCGACAACGCCTTGCGGTCCGCTCCACAGGGCCTCCACACGCCCATTCGCGATCTCCACCGACGCACTCTCGCTAAACAGCAGCGGGGCTTCGTCCGAGTAGTCGTACAGCCACCCGTCGATCTGGATCGGCTCGCTCGCCCACTGCTCGCCAGGCGGCAGTTCAAGTACGACCGACATTGAGGCGCGCCGATACGCGGGAACGATGATGCGTTCGGCGGGGTCATCGAGACGAACCTTCGGACACCACACATCGTCACCCGCGCACGTCACGATCGCGTCCGGGTCGAGATTGACGGAGTGGTGGGCGATACCGCTCACCACTCCGTCGGCCCCGAGGGTCACCAACTGAACCTCAGCCACGTCCGCGAGTCCGCCCTTTGGCGTCACCACAACGGGCGTCTGAGCGCCGGCCGACAACGCCATCAAGCTGGCGACGAGCGACGCCACGGCCCACCGGCGACCTACCAAGATCGTGGCCATCTGCTCAGGAGGCGCCTTGCTCAGCCTTTGCCGCGCCGCTTGTCACGCACACATTTGCTCCGCCTTTTCTCCGCTTTGCTCTTGCACTTGCTGGCGTTCTTATTGCACTTCCAGACTGGTTCTGGTACGCACTCCTTGCCTTTGCCTCTCCCCTTGTCGTTTCTTGGTTGGAACCGGCAGTTGCACCTGTTGTTGGCCGATACGCACCCTTGGGTGAGCCTAATGTAGTACGTCGTGCAGTCGGCGCTAGCGGCGGTTACGAACGTGGGGGTGGGGGACTCCCCGGCCGCTATCGACATGGGAACCACCACCTCCATGTCCGGCACACACACGTCTTTCGATTGGGCCATCAGTGCTCCCGAGAACGTCACGCACGGCACCGCTAGCGCGAGTTTCGAGATCATGTTGGGTCGCATAGGGGCTCCTTCCTGTTCTCCGAGAATGGTCGAGGCGGACAACATTGCTCGCCAAAGACGCTCAACGGGACCATACAGAGAAAGTGTGACCATAGAGCGACATAACCCACCCACTCAGTGATCGTTGTGTGCTTTTTCTTCGGTTCCGACAACGGTGGTGTAGATCCCCTTCCTGCTCCAAGATGACTTTCTCGCCCATCGGAGCGTTGGGTTGGAGTCGAGCAGAGAGACAGCCAGGCTCCAGAGACTCTCGGCCGGCGGGCAGCAGGGCGAGTCGGAGTGGAGCCACCGCAGTGGCTGTTCGTCGTTCCGTAAGCTTGATGAGTGAGCGTTTCAGTGTGTTGACGACTTGATTGACGAGAACTAAGGAAACGAGAACTGGAGCTGCTGCGCGACTCGGCGGTCAATTCTCGGGCTGGCAGGTTCGGGCTTTGGGCGCGGGCGATGTCCCGGCAACACCCACCCATCGACGGCTCGATACCGGAACCGGCGTTGGTCAGCTGATCGACTGCCTGCCGCACCACTTTCACATCGTCAACTTTCGCGGCAACTGCCACCGGACGAGAGCGCACCAGGACCTGTTCCGGACCGCGCAGTAGAGGCACCGCGCAGTGGTGGAACCCTCGTGACTGCCAACCTCCTGGGTCCGGACCGTGGCCGGTGTCGGCCTCCGGTCGCTCCTCTCCCTACGGCCGACACCGGAGTTCATCGGACGGACCGCACCGCTGCTACTGCCTCGCCAACCACACTTCACTCCGCTCGCTTCCGTAGGTTGTCGGTTCCGGGCTGGCGTTGGAAGTCGCTCGCTCCGAGCCCGCTGGGACCCCACGCCCCGCAGCCCCGGACGGCGTCAGTTGACGGAGACGGCGGCTTGCTGCGGGCTGGACGATGTCGGCTATACGGACCGCTGCTCCCGATGCTTCAGGCGCGGTGCAGGTCTCTCGCCTATGCGCCGGTGTAGAAGGCGGTGGTGCGGTTTGCTCGGGAGTGGGCAGCGTCGGCATCCACGCCGGCGGTGATCGCTGCTTCTCCCCATGCGTCGCTGCTGCCGGCAATGAGAGCTTTGCCCTCCGGTGACGTAGCGAAGGCGGCTTCGTCCGGCCGCGGTTCGTTCGGCTGCTCTAGGTGGAGCGGCAGTCCCAGCAGACCGAGTTCCCAGCCGACGCCGGTCGCGCCGGGGCCGTACTGGTCCCAGTGGGGAGAGTGGAGCATGGTGTGGGTGAGTTCGAGCCGGGCGCCGCCTTCTGCGTCTTCGCCACAGCGGACTTCGACCCAGCTCGTGTCCCCTGCGAACTCCCAGGTGACGGCGTAGCCGGACGGCGGCTCGCAGGCCGTGATGAGGCCTCCGGCGTTTCCCTCCAGTTGGTAGCGGCCGCCGGGTTCGAGTTCGCCGGTGATCGGCGCGAACCACCGGGCGATCCGTTCGCCGTTGGTCACGGCGTCCCAGAGGTCCTCCAGGGGGACGGGAAAGCCGCGGGCGAGGGTGACCGAACGAGCGGGCCGGCCGTCGCGTTCGAGCGACGAGACGGCACGTTCTACGGCGGCCAGGTGGCCTTCGACGTCAAGACTCATGATTCTCGACGGCGGACTATACGCGCCGGCGCGCGGTCAGGTGTGCTACTCCGGCGTGTACCAGATCGGCGAGGACCAGGCCCGTTCCTGGATCGTCGGCGAGACGTCGTAGCGGGGCTCGACACCCTCGCGCAGGGCGTCCCAGGTCGACCAGCGGCAGGTCGGGTTCTCGAGCGCCCGGACGTAGTAGAAGGCGCGCTTCGAGGCGTCGAAGTCGGGGTCCGTCCAGACCGCCTGCAGGGTGTCCGCCCCGGAGTCGTCGCTGATCTGGCAGGTGGAGAGGTCGACCGTCGCTCCGTTGTCGGGGCAACGGTGCGTGGCCGGGTCGACCGCGGCGCCGTCCGAGCAGGCCACGTCGTAGACCATCTCGGCGCCCTCGCCGTCGCTGGACCATCCCTTGATCACCTGCACGCGATCCAGCGGCGCGGCCATCGAGTCCCTCATCGCCATGACGGCGAAGGTCGGCGCTTCGCCGACGTCGGCGGCCAGCAGGTCGCCGCCCATCGGCACGCCTTCGGCGTAGGCCGTGGTCAGGAACTCGGCATCGTCGAGGTCGTCGTCCGTGAAGTCGCCTGCGAAGAAGCGGACCATCATGCGCGGTCCGGACGTGCCGAACGTCTCCTTCCGCCGCATCGCGTCGAAGAGCGCCTCGCGGGTATTCTCCTCCGCCCAGACGCCGGCCAGGCCGGAGGCGCCCCACGTGTAGTAGTAGGTGTCGCGGAAGGTCCTGCCCGATCCGTCCTCGGTGCGGATCGACGAGTCCGACTGCTGGTCCGGATCGCCCGTGCTCTGGTTGGCGCCGGTGCCGGGCACCGAACCCCGAAGCTGCGGTGTGGCGTCGAGGACCCCGACCTTGGACCAGTAGTCGTCCTCCCGGAAGGCGCCGCCGGAGACGTGGGTGTCGCTGGCGCCGATGATGCCCAGCTTGTACGGATTCGTCAGGCCACCGTCGGCGAGCCGGATGCCGCGGAGCAGCGCGTTACGGACGTAGCTGCCTTCCGGTTGGCTGATGATGTTCGTCGCGATCTTGTACGGCATGATCTCGAAGTCGGCCCACTCGTCGTTGGGAGACAGCGCCGGATGGGTGTCCGACGTGCCCTTGACCTGGGTGATCTCGACGAGCGGCTCGTTGCGCATCCGGACGTCGACGTAGCCCTCGTCGAGAGGATCGCCGTAGAACTGCTCCATCTCGAACATGCGGCCGCCGGAGCCGTTCGGGTTGTGCGGAATGGCGAGCGCGTCCATGCCGAGGTCCCGCCAGCCGTCCATTGCGGCCCAGAGATCCTCGGGGTTCTGGGAGTCGATCCGGCTGAACGGAGCGTCAGGGGCTTCGGAACCGCGGAAGATCACGTTGCGGTGCAGGTTGTCCCGCTCGTAGCCGGACGACGTGAACTCGTAGGCGATGAAGGCCGTGAAGTTCCCCGGATCGTTGTGCGCCTCGGCGGCCGCGACGATCTTGGACCAGGCGTCCCGGACGACGTCCATGCTGAGATGCTCGTCCTCGCCCTGCCGGGCGCCCAGGTAGGGCCGCATGCCGACGAAGATGCCGCGGCGCTCGTCGGCCTGCTCGGCCGCGCGCATGTCGGCGGCGATCGGGTGACCGTACGCTGCGGAGCCCTCCTCGGTCATAGCCGGCAGCATCCCGAGGTACATGCCGTGGTCGGTCACGCCCTGAAAGTCGAGCGGCCGGTCGAGCTTCATGTCGAAGCCGGCCGGGTGCTTGATCGTCCCGCCCTTGGCGAACTCGTAGGCGTCGTTCGGATCCGTCGTCGTGCCGAAGATGAAGGCGTCGAAGGAGTAGCGGGTGTGGACGTGGAGGTCGCCGAAGTAGGCGTTCTTCGTCGGGTTGGGGCTAGGGGCCTCAGCCGTTTCGCCGGGCGCCTCGCCGCGGCCGGTGGGGTCGTCGCCGGGAGCGCATGCGGCAATCAGGAACACGGAGAACACGGCCACCCCCGCGACCGTCGTCAACTGCTTCATCGGCTTCTCCTCAAGAACGGTGTTCGGGCAGTCTACTATTGTCTGTCCTGCTAGCGCTGTTTGAATTTCTTGCTCCGGATCGCGAAGGGAGGTTTCGTTGTGCGTAAACTGACGGGCGGACTCGTTCTTGTGGTGGGAATGTCGGTGGCGGTGTCGCCGGCTTCGAGTGCCGAGCTGGACCCCGATCTCAGGGCCCGCGTCGAGGCGCTGATCGCGGATGTTGCCGGGTCCCCGACCACCGTCTCGAACGTGGCGGAGCGCACTCCGGTTCTGTGGGAGTGGGCGAATGCCGTCTCCATGCAGGGCGGCTTCGTGCCCAAGAACCTGCCGCTCGTCGCGTTCTACGGGCCGTTCCCCCGGCCTGGATCGGAACCGGCGCCCTTCCAGTTGGCGTCGATGGACGACTACGTGCGCCAGCTCGCCTGGCTGGAGGAGGACGAGGAGGCTCTCGGCACCGTGACGCGAACCGGGTCCGAGGTGTTCGAGGCGCGTAGTTGGGTGACGATCGAGGTCGTCTACGCCGTCGGTTCGTTGGGCATGGAGGAGGGCGGCGGGATCGTGATCTCGACGCAGGGTGCCGGCGGCTACGGCCTGCTGCAGACCACGGACCCGGCCGGCGATCACTACGTCTCCGCCCGCGTGAACCGTGAAGGCATCAGCCTGGAGCAGGATACGCACCCGATCTGGGGCCCCTACGGTGGCTTCCGCGGTCCTGCCGGTTTCCCGACTCTTCGGGTCCGCGGCGGAGATCTCTCGCCGGGCGACACGATCACGTTGACCTACGGAGACAGGAGCGGTGGCGGCCGCGGTCTCGGCATCGGCGAGTTCAGCAACGACCGGATCTCCCTGCCGATTCACGTCGACCCGGGCGACGGCAGGGTCTACGAGATGCCGCCCGCGACATACGAGGTCGTGGGCGGTGCCGCGGAGCGGGTCCACGGTTTCGCCCCGTCGATCGTCGGCACGGGCGAACCGTTCGTCATCTCGGTGCGGGCGGAGGACTGGGCCTACAACCGGGCCACCCGGGACATCCCCGGCCTGCAGGTGTTGCTCGACGGCGAGCAGGTGGCCGAGCTGCCGGCCGGACAGGCGATTCACCTCGTGGAGCTCGTGGCCGACGCGGAGGGTGTCCTTCGCTACACGTTCCGCAGCCCGGACGGCGGGGTGACGGGCGCCGCGAATCCGGTGTGGGTGCAGGCGGACCCCGAACACCGTCTCTACTGGGGCGAGACCCACGGCCACTCCGGCTTCGCCGAGGGCCAGGGCACGCCGGAGGGCTACTTCTCCTTCGCCCGCGACGATGCCCGCCTCGACTTCATCACGATGAGCGAGCACGACATCTGGCTGACGGACGGCCTGTGGGAGGAGCTGAACGAAGCGGTCCGGAAGTTCCACCGGGAGGGCGAACTGCTGGTCTTCGCCGGCTACGAGTGGACGTCGCCGCGGCAACGGGGCGGCCACCACAACGTGTTCTTCCGGAACGTCGGAATGCAGCGGGTCGGCGTGCAGGCGGCGCCGAACCTCTCCCAGCTCTATCGGGGGCTGCGCGCCGAGTACGACACGGACGACGTGCTGATCATCCCCCACGCCCACCAGAACGGGGACTGGCGGCAGAGCGACTTCCAGATGGAGAACCTGATCGAGATCATGTCCGGCCACGGAACGTTCGAGTGGTTCGGCAGCCGCTACCTCGAGCAGGGTTTCCGGGTCGGCTTCGTGTCGGCGTCCGACGACCATCGCGGTCATCCCGGCTACTCGCCCGGTCATCAGGCGGGCGCCTCCGGGCGGCGATCGAACATCTTCCAGTTCGGCGGCCTGGCGGCGGCCTGGGCGCCCGCGCGCACCACTGAGGCCGTGTTCGGCGCTCTCAAGTCTCGCCACGCGTACGCGACGACCGGCGCGCAACGGATCGTGCTCGACGCCCGGCTGAACGGTACGCCGATGGGCAGCGAACTGGACCAGACGGATCGCCGCGTGCTCGAGGGACGGGCGATCGGCACGGGTCCGATCCGCCGGGTCGACCTGATCCGCAACGGCGAGGTCGTGGCCACCTTCGACACGCGCGGGGCAGGCGGCGCCGCGCTGCCGGAGGGCCAGTTCGAGGCCCTGGTCAGCTTCTTCTCGGAGACCTGGGTCGACATCCGGGACAACCCGCGCGGCCAGCGGCCCTGGCGGGGCACCGTGACGGTGGAAGGCGCGAAGCTGGTCGGCGGTCGTCTGACCGGGACGCCGCTGGTGGCGGACCGCTTCGGGGTGGACGGGAATGTGGCCAGCTTCGACTTCACGACCCGCGGCTCGCGCCGCTCCTTCGCGCTGGTGCTGGAGGGCGATCCGGCGGCGGTCCGGCTCAACCTCGGGATCGCGGCCGCCGTGGAGTACGGCACCGCGCCGACCCAGGTGCGCACTCCCCAGCGGTTCGCCGCGGCGGAGTTCACGCTGGCCCTGCCGGCGGCGCCGGGCACCTCGGCCGATGCTCGCGGCGGCAATGAGCACGTGTTTCACGAAGGCCACTACCAGGACAGCGTGCGCGTCGACTTCATTGAAGGGCTCCGGGACGACGTCACTTTCCGCTTCACCGACTTCGGCGAAGAAGAGGACTGGTACTACCTCCGGGTCGAGCAGACCGACGGTCACCTCGCCTGGTCCAGCCCCTGGTGGGTCGGCGGCGAGAAGCCGCGCTAGCGCCGGAGGCTGCACCCGCCGGTCCGGCGCCTGAGGGGGGAGGGTCCCAGCGGGCGCTCGCGCTCTCTCGGAAGAGGGAAGGTTGGCGCTCGCTCCGCTTCACTCGCTCCGGTTGGGCGTCGGTTGCGGGAAGGGCGTCGGGCGTCGCTCGTTCAGAGGCCGCTGGGACCCTCCCCCCTCAGGCCCCGGACCGGCTGGAGGTCGTCGGGCGGTCGGAACGAATGCCGGGTCGCGCTGATGTGAAGAACGGAGGGGCGGCGGTAGGGTCTGGTCGTGGGCGGACGGTTGTGACGGAAGCTGCGGGGCTGTACGTCCACATTCCGTTTTGTTCGGCGATCTGCCCGTATTGCGACTTCGCTGTGGCGCGTGGCGGCGAGGCGGATCGTGAACAGTTCGTGGCCGCTCTTTGCAGCGAGATCGAAGGTCGGGCGAGTCGGGGCGAATGGGGCTTCGAGGCTGCCGGGTTCGACACGGTGTACTTCGGGGGCGGTACTCCCTCGGCTTTGGGCCTGGAGCAGCTTGGAGAGGTTCGGCGGCGGTTGGTCGCGGCATTCGCGATTGATCCGGAGGCCGAGTGGACGATCGAGGTGAATCCGGAGGATGCCTCCCCAGAGTCGTTGGCCGGCTGGCGGGAGCTCGGCTTCGACCGGATCAGCCTGGGGCTGCAGGCGCTGGACGATCGGGCGTTGCGCTTTCTCGGCCGGCGGCACGATGAGGCGGCGGCGAGGGCGAGCGTCGAGCGGGCCCGTGCCGCGGGCTTCCGGTCGGTGTCGGTTGACCTGATCTACTCGCTGCCTGGCTTCGATGGCGGTTCGTGGCTTCGGACGCTGGACGAGGCGGCGGCGCTCGGGCCGGACCACATCTCCTGCTACGAACTGACGATCCACGACGGGACGCCGTTCGGCCGGCGGCGGGACGCGGGCAGGCTGCGGGAAACCGGCGAGGACGAGAGGGCCGCGAACTTCGTGGCTACTCACCGTCGCCTAGGGGAGCTTGGCTACCAGGGGTACGAGGTCTCGAACTTCGCCCGCCGGGAGTCGGACCGGAGTCGCCACAACGGGAAGTACTGGCGGCATCAGCCCTATCTGGGGCTGGGACCTTCTTCGCACTCCTTCGCCGGTCGGAGCCGGTGGTGGAACGTCGCTCCGTGGAGGGACTGGAGCGCCGCGGTAGCGGGCGGCGACTCGCCGGTTGCCGGTCGCGAGGAGTTGACCGACGATCAGTTGTTGCTGGAAGCCGTGATGATGGGACTCCGCCAGCGATCCGGCATCGACTGCGCCGCCCTGGAGTCACGCTTCGGCATCGATCCGGCCGCTGGCGCCGCCGGGCAGATCGAGGCCTGGGAGAAGGCGGGCTGGCTCCGGGCGCGCGGTCGTCGCCTGGAGCCGACCCTCGAAGGCATGGCCCGGGCCGATCGTCTGGCGGCGGAGTGGAGGCTTTAGCGGAAGACGGACGCTTCGGGTTCCACGTCGGCGCTCTGCCACGCTTCCACGAAGCGTTTGTGCACCTCGTTCGCTTCCTGGTTCCGCTCCTGCGCGCGCAGCGCTTGCGCGAGGCCGAACAGGGACCAGCCGTTGTGCGGGTTGTGCTCCAGGTCGCGGCGGTAGACGGCTTCGGCCTCGCTGGCCCGCCCGGCTTCGAGCAGCACGGCACCGAGGGACTGGCGCACGGGGTAGTGGAAGGACGGCGGTTCGGCGTAGCGGAAACTGTCCTGGAGTGTCACGGCCGAGCGCATCTCGTCGATCGCCCGGCCCATCCGGCCTCGGGTCGCCTGGATCTCGCCGGCGAGCAGGTGCTCGGTCAGTCGCACCAGGTCGGAACCGGTGGCGAAGGAAATGCTCAGCTCCGCGAGTTCCGTGCTCCGCCGCAGCTTGCCGAGCGCCTTGAGGTGTCGTCTGGCTCCGCGCGGATCGCCGCCGGCGGCCAGGGCCAGGCCCTGGGCGTAGTGCCACATCGCGGTCTGAAAGGTCTGGCCGGCGGGGGGGCGCGGCGTGTCGAGGACCTCCTGCCAGCGGCCGAATCGGACCCGCGCGAACAGCGGCGTCGCCAGGTAGTTCTGGAGGAAGGGGAGAGCCGGAGCGAGTTCGACCGGGACTTCATCGGCCAGGTGGTCGGCAGTCTCGATCGCGAGTTCGGCGCGGCCGCCGAACGTGGCGGAGGCCCACAGGAAGTGGATGTTGTGGGGGTAGTAGCCGACCGCGTATAGCCCCTGGGCGTTGCACTGGGCGATGTAGTCGACATCGGCGGCAATCGCGCGCTGGTTGGACGTAACGGCGTCGTCGTAGCGGCCGACGCGAATGTAGATGTGAGCCGGCATGTGGACCAGGTGGCCGGCGGCCGGCATGAGCTTGCCGAGGGCGTCGGCGCTCGGCTCGGCGAGCTGCGGTTCCCGGGCTTCCATCAGGTGGATGTAGTAGTGGTGCGCTCCCGGGTGGTCGGGATGCGCGGCGATCACCCGTTCGAGGAGTTCCTTCGCCACCAGGGTGCCCGGCTGCGGCTTGCCGCCGCGCCAGTAGTCCCAGGGCATCGTGTTCATGATCGCCGCGGCGTGCAGCGTGGCTGGCTCCGGATCGTCGGGGAACCGTTCGGCGACCTTCCCGATCGCCTCGACCCAGGCGGCGTCCATGGTCGCGCGGTCGGCGTCGTCGTCCGTCGAGTAGCGGCTGGCAAGCGCGTCAATCAGCGCCTGTTCCCGCTTGCTCGCGTTGTCGCTCCGGCCCTGGGCCTGCTTCAGGCTCTCCAGCGCCTGGAGTTCGCGCTCGCGCGGCATCGAGTCGTTCAGGTTGCGGCCTAGGGCCAGGGCCTTGCCCCAGTGCGGCATCGGCGCTTCCGGGTCGAGCCGCGAAGCTTCTTCGAAGGCCCGAATCGCCTCGGCGTGGTTGAACGCATAGACGAGGCGCAGCCCCTGGTCGAAGAAGCGCTGGGCTGCCACCGACGACGTGGTGATGGCGTAGTGCAGGTCGCCCAGCCCCTCCAGCGTCGGCGCGAGCGGCTCGCCGGCGTCGTCGGCCGTGACCGCTGAGACGGCGATGGCCGGGATCGCGAACGCGACGATGACGGTGCGCAGGATGCGTCTGCTGATCCTCATGGCGTTCAGAGTAACAGCGGCGGCGGATCGGCAGTAGCATCCGCCCTCGGTGGGTGACCCGTGGCGCGAATCGCAGTTCTGACCGGAGGTTCGACGCCGGAGAGGACGGTCGCCCTGGCCGGGGCGGCCCAGGTTTCGGCCGCGCTCCGCGACCGTGGCCATGACGTCACCGTGTTCGACACGATCGAACCGGGGCCCCTGGACGCGGAACTGGAGCGGCAGCGCCTGGGTCGGGCGGTCGGCACCCGCCCACCGTCGCTGACCGAGCTGCGCGAGCTGGAAGCGAGGGAAGACCTTTCCGCGCTGGTCGCGGGCGACCTCGGCGCCCACGACGCCGTCTTTCTCGTGCTCCACGGCCGACAGGGCGAGGGCGGCGAAGTCCAGGAGCTGCTCGAAGCGGCCGGCATCGCTTTCACGGGCAGCGACGCCCGGAGCAGCCGCCTGGCGATGGACAAGGATGAGAGCAAGCGTCGCTTCCGTGATGCCGGCATCCCGACCCCCGACTGGCTGACCTGGCCGGCCCGGCAGTCCGGGATCGAAGAACTCGGCCTGCCCCTGATCGTCAAGCCGTCACGCGTGGGCTCGACGGTCGGCCTGACCCTCATGTCGGACCTCTTCGACCTCGACTCGGCGGTTGGCAAGGCCCTGAGCTTCGACGACCAGGTGATCCTGGAACAGTTCCTGCCTGGGCGGGAGTACACCGTCGGCGTGCTGGACGGCCAGGCCCTGGGCGTCGGGGAGATCGTCGCGCCGGGCGTGATCTTCGACTTCCACAGCAAGTACACCCCGGGTCGCGCCCAGGAGCTCTTCCCGGCCGAGATCGACGAGGCCCTCCAGAGCCGCTTCCGCGAGCTCGCCCTGGCGGCCCACGAGGCCCTGGAACTCCGAGACTTCTCCCGCGTCGACTTCCGTCTTGACGCCGCAGGCTCTCCCTCCTGCCTCGAGGTCAACACCCTGCCGGGCATGACCCCCACCAGCCTCCTCCCCCAGTCCGCCGCAGTCTTCGGGATCTCATTCGAACACCTCTGCGACCGCATGATCCGCCTGGCCCTGGCGCGCAACACCTAGCCACATGCTGGGTCGCCCGCATGCCGGAGACGTCCAGCCCGAGCCGCTCCGGGGGAAGGGGTCCCGGGGGGTCGGAGGCAAGTGACTCCCGACACCCTTCCCAGCAACCGACATCGAACCGAAACGCAGCCGACAACAGCGAGCCCACCCCTTCCCGTCTTCCTCCCAAGGGTGAGCGTCCCCCGGGACCCCTTCCCCCGGAGCGGCTCGGGCGGGTTCCACGCCCCGACGCTACGCCGTAGCCGCAGCCGCCGACCGAGGCCGGTGCAGGACGCCGTCCAGCGCTTCGTGCAGGTCGGCCACCAGATCGTCGGCGTTCTCGATGCCGATCGAGAGTCGCAGAAGCTGGTCGCTGATGCCGGCCGCGGCGCGAGCTTCCGCCGTCATCGAGGCGTGACTCATCGTGGCTGGATGGGAGACCAGACTCTCGACGCCGCCAAGGGACTCGGCGAAGGAGAAGCAGGTCAGGTGCGAGACCAAATGGGCCACGTCGCCGGTGTCGCCCCGGAGGTCGAAACTCGCCATGGCGCCGAAGCCGTCCTGCTGGCGGCTCGCGATGTCGTGGCCGGGATGGTCCGGCAGGCTCGGATGGTAGACCCGCTCGACGGCGGGATGCTCACGGAGCATCCCGACCACCGCCAGTGCGTTCTCCTCGTGGCAGCGCAGGCGACTGTGCAGGGTGCGCAGGCCGCGCAGCGTCAGGTAGCTGTCGAACGGCGCTCCGGCTACGCCGATCATGTTCGCCCACTCCTCGAAGAACTCGTGGAGTTCCGGAGTCGCCGCCACCACCGCGCCGCCGATCACGTCGCTGTGGCCGTTCAGGTACTTCGTCGTCGAGTGAATCACCACATCGGCGCCCCACTCGATGGGTCGCTGGAGCGCCGGCGACATGAAGGTGTTGTCGGCCACGACCAGCGCGCCGGCCTGTTTCGCGTGCCGGCAGACGGCTTCCAGATCGGTGATCCGGAGCAGCGGGTTGCTGGGCGTTTCGACCAGGACGAGCTTCGGGCGGGAGGCAAGCGCTGCTGCCATGGATTCCGTGTCCGTCAGATCAACGAAGTCGACTTCGAGCAGGCCCCGCTGCCGGCAGCGGTCGAGCAGCCGGAACGTGCCTCCGTAGCAGTCGTGGGCCGCGACGATCCGATCGCACGGATCGAGCGATTGACACACCAGGGTTACCGCCGCCATGCCGGAGGCGGTGACCACAGCGCCATGACCGCCTTCGGCCTCGGCGAGCGCCTCCGCGAGGGCGGAGCGTGTCGGGTTGCCTGAGCGCGTGTAGTCGTACGGACGTTTGCCGTCCAGGCCGGCAAAGGTGAAGTTGGCCGAGAGGTGGAGCGGTGGAACGACCGCCCCGTGCTGCGTGTCGGTAGCAAGCGCCGCGCGTACGGCGCGCGTCGCCGGGTCTTGGTTGTTTGTCATGTGAGTCTCCGGTCGAGAAGGGGGTTGTTTGGTCCCGCAGGCGCGGGACGGTTTCAACGCTCTCCCGAGAAGACTTCTACGGAGAGTGAACCGGAGGTGGCGTCGAGACCGCGCTGGCGCGGCTCCTGACTCATCTCTCGGCAAGCCCCGCCCGAGGGCGGAACTCCCGTAGGAGTTGGCACCAACCCGGAGTTGCGAGGCCCCGGTGGTTGCCCCGGCGTCGACGGGCCTGTCCCTCAGCCGGTCTCGATGAGTTGCCCCGGCTACGGAGAACCGTTGCCGAAGCGGGAAAATGGTAGCAGATCGCCGAGGCACCGTCCGTGGGACCTCGCGGACACCCCGGTGCTATGCTGCCTTTGACGACCCACTCACCTGGATTCCGGCGGCGAACCGCCGGTGCGGTTTTTCTTTGTTTGGTTGCCCCGCGGTTGTGCCCAGGAAGGGGCGACGGAAGGAGGCCTTGATGAGGAGTTCGGTTGGTTGGACTCGGGTGGTTTCGGTACTTGCCTTGGCCCTTGCACTCTGCGCCACGGGAGCCTGGGCGCAGGCGACCGGACAGTTGAGCGGCTTCGTCACGGATGCCGAGGGCGGCGCCCTGCCGGGCGTCAGCGTGACGGTGACGAACGTGGCTACGAATCAGTCCCGGCTGGTGATGACCGGACAGGACGGCTACTTCGCGGCGCCGCTGCTGGCACCGGGCGACTACAACGTCACCGCGGCCCTCGATGGCTTCGTCCAGTTGAGCCAGGAAGGCGTTCGGGTCACCGCGGCCGAGACGGTGCGGGTCAGCATGGCGCTCTCGGTCGGCGAGTTCTCGGAGACGATGACCGTAACCGGCGAGACGCCTCTGATCGAGACCTCGAACGCCACGCTGGGCGTCGTCGTCGATGAAGCGAAGATCGTCCAGTTGCCGCTCAACGGCCGGAACTTCACCCAGTTGGGCACGCTGATTCCGGGCGTGGTCGAACCGCCGGCTCGCCTGGGCGGTGCGCGAGGGGATGCGGACGCGGCAATCCACGGCTTCGGCGCCGTCACCGCCGGCTTCGCCGTCAACGGCGTGCGCAACCAGTCGAACAACTTCCTGCTCGACGGCGCTGCCAACAACGACACGTTCAATACCGGCTTTGTCGTGCGGCCGCCGCCGGATGCGATCGAGGAGTTCAAGATCCTGACGCACTCCTACACCGCGGAGTTCGGCCGCAACGCCGGATCGATCGTCAACGTGGTGACGAAGTCGGGCAGCAACAGCCTGCAGGGGAGCATCTGGGAGTTCAACCGCGACGACTCGCTGGAGTCCCGGAACTACTTCTCGCCGCCCGACCAGGAGAAGCCGACGCTGGCGCAGGATCAGTTCGGCGGCACGATCGGCGGTCCGATGATCTCCGACCGGCTCTTCGGGTTCGGCTACTACGAGGGGTTCCGGAACACGCGCGGGACGACCCAGAACATCGCCGTGATGTCTGCCGCGGAGCGGATGGGGGACTTCTCCGGCGGATCGACGATCATGGACCCGATGACCGGGGAACCCTTCCCGGGCAACGTGATCCCGGCCGACCGTCTAAGCCCGATCGCAACCAGGCTGATCAGTGAGTTCATGCCGCTTCCGAACGTGGGCAGTCGGTACATCGTGTCGCCCGACGTGACGGACGACCGTGACCAGTTCGGGTTCCGCCTGGACTTCCGGATCGCCGACTCGCAGAACGTGCTGGTGCGGGCGCTCAGGAGCACCTCGGACCGCTTCGAGCCGCCGACGGTCCGGCCGATCGGCAACACTGCTGCGTCCACGCTCGAGGACTACATGGTGTCCCACACGGCTACCGTCGGATCGAACGTCTTCAACCAGGTGCGAGTGATGACGAGCGCGATCGACGCGGAACCGGTGGTCACCAGCGGCCTGACCAACTCCGAGTATGGCATCAACCTCCCGAACATCAACGAACTGGCGATCGGCCTGCCGCAGTTCTCCATCTCGGGTTTCTCGAGCATGGGTGACCGGAACCAGCCGTTCGTCAAGCGGGAGAACGAAGTCGAGCAGTTCACGGAGGATCTGACCATCCTGCGCGGCCGCCACACGATCAAGACGGGAATCGATTACCGCAACGAGAAGATGTTCATCGGCTTCATCAACCGGCCGAACGGGGACTTCACGTTCC
Organism: Acidobacteriota bacterium; assembly: GCA_028875725.1. Taxonomy (NCBI): domain Bacteria; kingdom Pseudomonadati; phylum Acidobacteriota; species Acidobacteriota bacterium. The sequence continues at coordinate 1,952,771 of JAPPCR010000006.1, read as the reverse complement.
GGGGTACCCACACCGGCAGCGCCGCGGCGGACTTCCTGCTCGGGCTTCCCGCGCTCTTCCGCACCGCGGTGCCGGGCGCCGACTCGATCAACGAGGGCGACGGCTCGCTGTACGCCGGCTACATCCAGGACGAGTTCCGGCTGTCGCCGCGGCTGACGTTGAACTTCGGTCTCCGCTACGAACTGGCCGAGCCCTTCGAGGACACCGGCGATGCGCTGAACAGTTTCCGGCCGGGCCAGCAGTCGACGCGCTTTCCCGATGCGCCCACCGGCCTGGTCTATCCGGGCGACGCTGGCGTGCCCGCGGGAACCTACGATACGGACTCGAACAACTTCGCGCCGCGGCTGGCGATGGTCTGGGACCCCGAGGGCAACGGTCGTTCGAGCGTCCGCCTCGGCTGGGGACTGTTTCACGACAGTATTCCGGGTCAGGGCGACTTCTTCCAGAACTCCGTTCTGGCGCCGCCGTTCAACCCGCTGGTCCAGCTCAACTCGCCGCCTACTGAGATGACCCTCGCCGATCCGCTCGCGAACCTCACGGGCGGGCCAACGAGGTTCCCGCCGGGGATCATCTTCATCGGCTGGGGCAGCGAGTTCACGACGCCGAACTACCAGCACTTCAACCTGACCTACCAGCGCCAGCTCGGCCGGAACGTCGGCCTCGAGGTCGGTTGGGTCGGCTCGCGCGGCCGCAACCTGCCGATCTTCATGGAAGTCAATCCGCGCGTCGTCGAACCCGGGCAGACGACGGCCGGGCCGCGCCAGTACCCGGCTTTCAGCCTGGTGCGGCCGACCTTCACCGTGGCGAAGTCCTGGTACGACGCGTTTCAGGCGAGCGTCAGGATGCGGCCGACCCGAGGGCTGAACTTCCTCTTCTCGTACACCTACGGCGAAGCGGAGGATCACGTCTCCGGTCTCAACGTCGGCGGCGAGGAGCGGCCGATCGTTCCGATCGACCTGGAGCGCCGGAGTTCGATCGACCGGGCGCTGGAGCTTGAGCGCGGCCCGGCGCTGTTCGACGTCAGACACCGGCTCGTGCTCAGCTTCGGCTACGACCTGCCGTCGCTCGAAGACAGGGGCGGGTTCGTGCGCGGGGTGTTCGGCAACTGGCAGTTGAACGGCATTCTGCAGTACCAGACCGGTTATCCGTTCCCGATCCGGGTTCGCGGCGACGACATCCGCGGCCTGACTTCGCGTCCGGACCAGGTCTGCGACCCGAACAGCGGTGCCCCGAAGACGGTCGACCAGTGGTTCAACACGGAGTGCTTCGTGCCGCTGACCCTGGCCGAGACGGCTACGCGTCGAGGTAACGCGCGCCGCAACGTCATCCGCGGTCCGGACTTCGAGCGGATCGACCTTTCGCTGATCAAACACATCCCGATCGGCGGCGGCGACCGATCGCTGCAACTCCGGGTGGAAGCGTTCAACGTCTTCGACCGGGTGAACTTCGCGCAGCCGGGGAACCGCGTCGGCGACCGGGACTATGGAGTCATCACCGCGACGAACGGCGATGGCCGGATCGTCCAGCTCGGGATCAAGTACAGCTTCTGAGGCGCGTGCGTCAGTCGGCTTGGTCCGCCTTCTTCCGGTGTACGAACCAGAGGTTGCGCGAGTACACGAGCACTCCGAAACTCTGACCGGTGATGAACACCGGGTCACGGATCGAGATGGCGTAGCTCAGCAGGGTCAGGCCGCCGAAGAGGCTCAGGTACCAGAAGGCGGTCGGAACGACGCTCTGGCGGCGTCGCTCCGTGGCAATCCACTGAACGAGGAAGCGAGAGCCGAAGAGGGCCTGTCCTCCGAAACCTACAGCCTTCCAGATGAGATCGGGTGTGACGGGTGGCATGGTGAGCGCTCCAGTGCTTTGACGGTGACGGAGACCGCACGTCGGCGGTACCAGGCGACGCCGAACAGATCCAGAACTCCGCGCAGGAAGCGGCCCCGGATGTTGTACTTGCTCGCACCTGCCGTGCGCGCACGGTGTCCGACCTGGATCTCAGCGTAGTTGCCGCCGTGTCGCAAGGCCAGTAGGGGCAGAAAGCGATGAAGCCCGTCGAAAGCGGGAAGGTCTTCGAGAGCGGCGGAGCGGTAGCCCTTGAGTGCGCATCCGATGTCGGTGCACGGGTCGCCGAGGATGAGCCGCCGCACCCGGTTGGAGGCGCGGCTCGCCAGCCGCCGCGGCACCGTGTCCTGGCGTTTCGCCCGCACGCCCGAGACGACGTCGTGGTTCTCGAGCAGAGTGACGATCGCCGGGATGTCGGCCGGGTCATTCTGAAGGTCGGCGTCCATCGTGACGAGGAGTGGCGCCCGGGCGGCTCGCAGCCCGGCGAGCAGCGCCGCCGACTGGCCGGCATGGCGTTCGAGACTCAGGACCCGCAGTCTCTCGTTGTCCGTTGCCAGTTCCGTGAGCACGTCGCGGCTGCCGTCGGTGCTGCGGTCGTCAACCAGGATCAACTCGTAGTCGAGGCCAGCCGACGTCATCGCGTCGTGCGTCTCCGCCACGAGGCGTTCCAGGTTGCCCGCCTCGTTGTACACCGGGGCGACGATCGAGAGCTGCGGCGGCATGGCGGCTGCTCCGATCCTAGCCCCGCCGCAGAGTTACTCGTGCCCGAAGGCGCGTTGATACCCTCCCGCCGTGCTGCTCATCGTGCGCCACGGCGAGACCGCGTCGAACGCCGCCCGCGTCGTACAGACGCCAGGGACGCCTCTCAACGAACGCGGCGTCGGTCAGGCGGAGCGCCTGGCGTCGCGATTGCGGGAACACCACCGGAAACGTCCGATCGGCTGCGTCGTCGCGAGCGATCTGCGCCGGGCGGAGATGACCGCGGAGCCGGTGGCGGGGGCCCTGGGACTGCCTCTGCTCATCGAGCCCCTGCTCGCCGAGCGGAACTTCGGCGACCTGCGGGGGCGGGCCTACGCCGACATCGGCCTCGACATCATGGAACCAGGCTACGCACCGCCGGGCGGGGAGGACTGGGAGACGTTTCACCTTCGGGTGGATGCGGCCTGGGCCCGGATTCGCCAGACGGCAGAGGCAGCGGAGGGAGACAGCGTCTTCGTCACTCACGGTCTCGTCTGCTACTCGCTGGCGCTCCGTCATCTACACCTCGGTGACGGAGTGGAGCCGCCGACCCGGTGGGGCAACACGTCCGTTACCCATGTGCAGGCTCGGGCGCCCTGGCAAGCGTGCCTGGTCAACTGCTGCGACCACCTCGATGCCGAGACCGCGGATGGCGGTCAGGTGTCCGGGATCTGACGGTCAGTTCGGCTTTCGCGGCGCCCCGGTTCGGACGGGGTGCTCGGATAAGGTTCGTAGCTCCGGCTGTTCGGGAAGAACCCGGGGTTTCCGGGGGTTGGGAGAGTCGACCGAGATGACGATGGATTCCAGCGAGAACATTCCAGTCGATCAGCCCCTGGCGGCGCCTCAAACGCCGCCAGCCGGCCCTGCCGTGCCGGGCGTCAGCGAGGAGTTGCGCACGGAGATCGCCGCCCAGGCCGACCTGCTGCAGCGTGTCCGCGCCGAGGTAGCCAAGGTGATTGTCGGCCAGATCTACATGATCGATCGACTACTGATGGCGCTCATCGCCGATGGCCACGTCCTGGTCGAGGGCATTCCGGGCCTGGCCAAGACGACGGCGATCAAGACCCTCTCTGAAGCGGTTCACACCGGCTTCTCACGCATCCAGTTCACGCCGGACCTGCTGCCGGCGGACCTGCTGGGAACCCAGATCTACCGGGCGGATCAGCACGATTTCCAGGTCAAGCAGGGACCGATCTTCACCAACCTGCTGCTCGCCGACGAGATCAACCGCGCGCCGGCCAAGGTCCAGAGCGCGTTGCTCGAGGCGATGCAGGAACGACAGGTCACACTGGGCGACCAGACCTTCGATCTGCCGGACCCGTTCCTTGTCCTCGCGACCCAGAACCCGATCGAGCAGGAGGGGACGTACCCGCTACCGGAGGCGCAGGTCGACCGCTTCATGCTGAAGCTGCGCGTGGACTACCCGGACCGCCAGGAGGAGATGGAGATCATGCGACGGATGGCCCGTCGCGAGCGACCTGCCGTCGAAGCCGTGGTCAGTCCGGAGGACATCCGCCGCGCGCGCGATGTGGCCGACGCGATCTACCTCGACCCGAAGGTCGAGGAGTACGTTGTCGACCTCGTGTTCGCGACGCGGGAGCCGGCCGGGGTCGGCCTGGAGAAGCTCGAGCCGCTGATCGAGTACGGAGCGTCGCCACGTGCGACGATCTTCCTTGCCGCCGCGGCCCGCGTGCAGGCCCTGATGTCGGGCCGGGCCTACGTCACGCCGCAGGACGTCAAGACCGTGGCGCCGGACGTGCTCAGGCACCGGGTGCTGATCTCTTACGAGGCCGAGGCCAGGGACCTCACCTCGGACGACCTGATCCAGGAGCTCCTCAACACCGTCGACGTTCCCTGAGGCCACATCAAGGGATCGATGTTCTTCTTCAGACCAGAGCGGAACGAGGCCCCGGAGCAGGAAACGGCGACCCTGTCGCCCGAGCTGCTGGCGCGGATCAAGGCGATTCAGATCCGCACGCAGCGTCTCGTGACCGATGCGCTGGCCGGGGAGTACCACAGCGCCTTCAAGGGAAGGGGCATGGAGTTCGAGCAGGTGCGCGAGTACGCGCCGGGGGACGACATTCGCCACATCGACTGGAACGTGACGGCGCGGATGTCGAGCCCTTTCGTCAAGGAACACCGCGAGGAGCGCGAGTTGACGGTGATGCTGATCGTCGACGTGAGTTCCTCCGGGGCGTTCGGGACCTCCGGCAAACAGAAACGGGAGGTCGTCGCCGAGCTCGCGGCCGTGCTCGCCTACCTTGCGATCCAGAACAACGATCGGGTGGGGATGATCATCTTCTCGGACCGGATCGAGCGGTTCATTCCGCCCAAGAAGGGACGGGCGCACGTGTGGCGCGTGATTCGGGAAGTCCTCAGCTTTCGGCCCACCGGGCGCGGTACGGACCTGGACGGCGCGCTTGAGTATCTGGGCCGGGTGGTGCGGCGCCGGTCGGTGGGATTCGTCATCTCGGACTTCCTGGATTCAGGTTTCGGAGAGCGGTTGCGGGTCGCCGCGCGGCGTCACGATCTGACGGCGATCCGGGTGCTTGATCAGCGTGAAGTGAGCATGCCGCGCATGGGGCTCATCGAGCTCGAAGATGCGGAAACGGGCGAGACAATGGTCATCGACACGGCGAACCGGCGGGTCTCGGAGAGTTTCGTACGGTTGGCCAGGCAGGACATGGAGCGGCGGGCGGAACAGTTCCGCCAGGCGGGGGTCGGCGAGATTCAGGTCTGGGCCGACCGGCCGTGGATCGAGCCCCTGGTTCGCTACATGAGAGCGCGCGAGCAGTCGGTGCGGGTGTAGGAATGGCACCGCGAATCATCAGAGTCAGGGCCGCGCTGCCGCTTGCCGCGGCGTTGCTCGCTCTTGGCTGCGCCGCCGGTGAACCGGCCGGCGATGCTGAAGCGAGGCCGCCCGCTGAACTGCGTGCCTCCGTGGACCGGTCCACCGCCACCACTGGCGACCTGATCACGTATACCGTTGAGGTCGAGCGCGAGCCGGAGGTCGAGGTGGCATTCGATGATCCGGGCGCGGACATTGCGGGCTTCCGCATCGTCGACCTGGGGCGGACCCCCGCGGAGACCCTGTCTTCCGGTCGGCTCCTCGAGCGAAGGTGGTACGAACTCCGGGCCGACCTCGTGGGCTCCTACGTCCTGCCGGCGCTGACCGCGACGTACACCGAGCCGTCCGGTCCTGGCGGCGACCTGGAAGCGGGGGAGATCTCCGTTGAGGTCGAGTCCGTGCTGCCCAACGACCGGAGTGAAACGACGGACATCCGCGACATCAAGCCGCTGCGCAGAATCGACACCGCCGCGTTCTGGCTGTTGTGGACGGGTCTGGCTTTGGCCGCCGCTGCGCTCGGACTGGCGGCGTGGTGGTGGTGGCGCCGCCGCCGACCGGACGGCGTTGCGTCCGAAACGCCTCCGATTCCGCCCTACGACCTGGCGATCCGGGAACTGGAGCGATTGCGTCGCACGGACTTCTCCGACTTGCGGGAACTCCGCCGCTACTACTTCGCTGTTTCCTCGGTGGTCAGGGCCTACGTTGAAGGCCGCTTCGGATTGAACGCGACCGACCTGACGACCGAGGAGATCCTGAGCCGACTGGGCGGGCTGGTGCGGCTCGATCCGTCGCAGGCGCGGCGCCTGGAGCGCTTCCTGGTCGCTACCGACCAGGTGAAGTTCGCGGCCCATCTGCCGGTGCCGGAGGAGATCGAGCGCACCTACGAGCAGGCCCTGGGCTTCGTCACGGGGACCCAGCCGATGGAGGACGCGGAGGACGGCGGGAACGCTGAGCTGGCGTCCGTTGAAACGGAGGAGGCGGCATGACGGAACAACTCGTCTTCGCCGACGCCCGCTGGCTCTGGGTGCTGCTTCCGCTGTACGTGATCTGGGCGCTCCTGTGGTGGCTCCGGCCGCGCTTGCGCCAGGTCTCGGCGAAGCGCGGCGCCGGTGGCGACAACGCGGCTGTGGCGTACTCTTCCCTTGGCCATGCCCTGCGAACCCCGCGCTCCGGCGCGCTGACGGCGCGCCGGCTGGTCTCGGCTCTGCGGCTCCTCGTCGTCGCCCTGATCCTGCTTGCCGTCATGCGCCCGCAGACCGGTCGCGCGCTGACCGAGGTGAGTACGGAGGGAATCGACATCGTGCTCGTGATCGACACCTCAGGATCGATGCGGGCACTGGACCTGGATGCGCACGAACGTTCATTGAGCCGCCGGAGGGACCGGCTCGAAGTGGCGAAGGGGGTCGTCGAGACGTTCATCGCCGCCCGGCCCAATGACCGCGTCGGCCTGGTCGTCTTCGGCGAAGAGGCTTTCACCCAGTGTCCGTTGACGCTCGACCACGGGGTCGCGGCCACCTTTCTCGAGCAACTGGAGATCGGCATGGCCGGAGATGCCACGGCTATCGGATCGGCGGTCGGAGTCGCCACCAAGCGCCTCAAGGACTCGGATGCCGAGTCGAAGGTGGCCATCCTGCTCACGGACGGGCGGAGCAACGCCGGCTCCCTGTCGCCGGTGCGTGCGGCTGAAGCGGCGGCGGCGCTCGGCGTCCGGCTCTACACGATCGGCGTCGGCACCAGGGGGCAGGCACCCTTCGTGGTCGAGACCGGGTTTGGGCCGCGGGTCGTCTACCAGGACGTGGAGATCGACGAGGAGACGCTGCGCAGGATGGCGGACACGACAGGCGGCGCCTACTACCGGGCCGAGGATGAGGTCGGGTTGGAGCAGATCTACGAACGGATCGACGCGCTCGAGAAGACGGAGATCAGCCAGGAGTCCTACATGGAGTACGAGGAACGCTTCGCCTGGCTGGTGGCGCCGGCGGTGTTCCTGCTGCTGCTCGAGGTCGTGTTGCTCGATACCCGCCTGAGGAAGTTGCCGTGAGCGGGAGGTTCGCAACCCGCGACACCGGGCCGGGCGGCGCTGGCTCGCGCCGCCGCCGGGAACTGCTGGCGTGGATTCCGGTTCTGCTGTTGGCCGGCGGCTGCGAGATGCGTACGGGCCGGCCGGACGCGCTCTGGCTCCTGTGGCTCGGCCCGGCGCTCCTGCTGTTCTACGTCTACGCGTTCCGCGCCCGCGCGCGCCTGCTCGGTCGTTTCGCTTCTCGCGAGATGCTGCCGGGGTTGATTGCCGGCGTCAGCCGGCCGAGGCGGCGTCTGAAGGCGTTTCTCGTGCTCGTCGCCGTGCTCGCGCTCGTGGCGTCGCTGGCGCAGCCGCGCTGGGGCTTCGTGTGGGAGGAGGTGCATCGGGAGGGCGTCGACATCGTGGTCGCCCTCGACGTCTCGGACTCGATGCTCGTGCTGGATGCGGAGGCGGGCGGCGAACTGAGTCGGCTCGAACGTGCCCGGCGCGAGATCGCCGATCTGCTGCGGCGGCTGGAAGGAGACAGGATCGCGCTGGTTGCCTTTGCGGGCAGCGCCTTCCTGGAACTGCCCCTGACGCTGGACTACTCGGCGGCGGCGCTATTCCTCGAGGCCATGGAGCCGGATCTGATTCCGGTCAAGGGCACCGCGATCGGAGAGGCGCTCCGCGTTTCGCTCGAGGCCTTCGACCGGGTGGCCCAGACGGGTTCGCGGAAGTCGCGCGCGATCATCCTGATCACCGACGGCGAGGATCACCTGGGCGAGGCGCAGGACGCCGCCGAGGCCGCGGCCGAGGCGGGGGTGCGCATCTTCGCGATCGGCATCGGACGGGACGAGGGCGCACCCATACCCAGAGAGGGAGGCGGCTTCCGTACCGACCGCCGGGGCGAGATCGTCCTGAGCCGTCTGGACGAGGCGGCGTTGCAGCGGATCGCCCTGACCACGGGCGGCCGCTATGTCCGCTCGGTGACCGGCGACGTGGACCTCGAACAGATCTACGCTCAGGGCATCAAGGCGCAGTTGGAGGACCAGGAACTCGGCTCGAGCCGGCAGCAGCGCTGGGAGGAGCGGTTCCAGTGGCTGCTGGTCATCGCGCTGGCAGCGCTGATGCTCGAGCCGCTGATCGGCGAGCGCCTGGCGCGCCGTGGTGCTGGCCAGGAGGGAAGGGACCATGTCACGGCCACCTGAGCCAGTAGGCCGGCGTCGCCGCATGGGCCCGGCTGCTGCACCCTGGCTGCCGGGGCTGGGGCTGCTTCTCCTTCCGCTCGCCGTCACGGCACAGGCTCCGAACGAGGAGCTGCCTTCTGCAGACGTGAACGGCGAAGCGGGCATCGAAACTCCTCCGGTCGAGTACGCATCGCCCTATGCGGCCTGGGACGCCGGCGCCTACGACCAGGCCCTGCGCGGGTTCGCTGACCACCAGACGGAGCGGCCGGACGACCCGGAGGTGAGTCTGAACGTCGGCGCCGCCCACTACAAGCTGAACGACTTCGAAGCGGCGGACAATCAGTTCTACCGGGCCGCGGCCATCGGTGACGATGAGCTGCGTGCTCAGGCGCTCTACAACCTGGGCAACAGCGCCTATCGTCAGGACAAGCTCGAAGACGCGGTCGACTTCTACACGGCGTCGCTCGAAGCGAATCCTGACGACATCGATGCGAAGTTCAACCTCGAGTTCGTGCGGGAGGAGATGAGGCGGCGCCAGCAGCAGAACCAGGGCGGCGAGAACCAGCAGGAGAACGAGCAGCAGGAGCAGGAACAGGACCAGGAGGACCAGGGCGCGCAGCAGCAGCCGGAGGGGGATCACGGTCAGGGAGAGCAACCGTCCGGCCAGGAGCAGGACCCGGGAGACCAGGGAGAGAACCAGCAGCCCCAGGGTGGCGAGGATCCGCAGGACAGCGACGGGGACGGCATCCCGGACGCCGAGGACCCGGAGATGCAGCCTGACGGACCGGATAGCGAGAGCGGGAGTCGTCCGCAGGAACCGCAGCCGGGAATGACGCCGGAGGAGGCGGAGCGCTACCTTCAGGCGCTGGAAGAGGGCCGGCCGGACCCGACCCGCCGGGGGCAGCGCGGGCGCAGAAGCCGGCTGGCGAAGGACTGGTAGCGCGATGGACACGAACACGCACGGGTGGTCCTTCGGCTGGTTCCGGGTCGCGGCTCTGGTCTCCTGGGCTGTCCTTCTGGGCCCAGCCGGGGCGGATTCCCAGGAGCCGGACCGGCTCCAGGTCACTGTCGACCGCAATCAGGTCGCCCTCGGCGATCAGCTCTACCTGACGATCAGAATCGAAGGGTCGCCGGACGAACCGCCGGGGCTGCCCGAATTGCCGGACTTTCGGGTCCTGTCGCGTGGCGAACGGCGCGACATGCAGATCACGAACGGCCGCGTCAGCAACAGTACGTCCTACAACTACCTCCTGATTCCCACGCGGGCCGGCAGCTACGAGATCGGCCCCGTCACCGCCGTGATCGACGGTGCGGAGGTCCGGAGTCGGCCGTTCACAATTCAGGTCACCGACGCCGGGGGCCAGAACGACGAGCAGGACCGGGATCTCTTCGTCACTTCGACCGTGTCGACGGATCGACCCTGGCAGGGCCAGCAGGTGATCTACACCTGGCGCTTCTACAGTCGTGTGCCCGTGGGACAGGGGTCGATCGAGTCGATGGACTTCGGCAGCGACGTGGTCGTCGAGGACCTAGGCGAGGTGCGGCAGTTCTCGACCTCGATCGACGGTGTCCAGTACTCGGTGAACGAGGTGCGCAAGGCGCTCTTCCCCCAGCGATCCGGCGAGGTGACACTGCCGCAGACCCAGCTTCGGGTACAGGTGGAGGCCGAGCAGGCGCGCCGGCCGGGCCGGAGGCGGAGCATTTTCGACGAGTTCGACAGTCTGCTTGGAGCGGGTGGGCGCTGGGCGACGAAGTACTTGCTCACGGAACCTCTGACGCTCGACGTCCGGCCGCTTCCACCGGCTCCAGCCGGCTGGAACGGTCTGGTCGGGGAGTTCGACATTCGGGCTTCGCTCAGCCGGCGCGAGCTGCAGGTGGGGCAGTCGGCCACGCTCGAAGTGCAGGTCGGCGGTAGCGGCAACGTGCAGCTCCTGACCGAGCCCGACATTCCGGAGCTGCCGGCGTTCAAGATCTATCCGGACCAACCGGACGCGAGCATCGACCGCAGCGGACGCCTGCTGACCGGCCGCAAGGTGTTCCGACGGGCCTTGGTCCCGCTGGTTGCCGGAGCCCTCGACGTCCCGCCGATCGATCTCGTCTACTTCGATCCTGAGCTTGGCGACTACGCGACCCGGTCGACCGAGCACATCGACTTCGATGTCACTCCGGCCGAGGGCGAGGAGGAGCTGATGCTTACCGAGTCGCTGGCGCCGACCACGGGCAAGGTGGCGGTGCGGATCCTCGCCGACGACATCCTGCCGATTCGCCGGACGGCGGCAGGCATCGTCTCGGCCATGCCTCAGGGGTGGCGTTTGTGGGTCTGGTTCGTTTGCGGCGTGTTGCCGCCCTTCATGTACGTGGCCCTGCTGGTGCACCATCGACGCGAACGCCGCTACGCCGCCGACAGGACGCTGCGCCGGCGTCACCGGGCGCTGCGCGACGCACTGTCCGTTGCGAGGAAGCTCCGCTCCGGCGCGGGGCCCGCCTCCGCGGCTGAGGCCTCCCGGATCGTGCGTCGCTACGTCGGCGACAAGCTGGGGGTCGAGGGCTCCGCCCTGACGCCGTCGGAGGCGGAGACCGCGCTGGTCCGGGTAGGCGTGGACGGCGCTCTGGCGGCGCGCTGCCGGGGACTGCTGGAGCGACTCGAGGCCGCCCAGTACGGCCTGACCCCGGTGGCGGGCGGCGGCGGACTGGCGGCGGAGACCAGCACCGAAGGTCTGAGCGATCTGATCAAGGCCCTCGACAGGCAGCTACGGGGCCGGAGTACGTGAGAAGAGTCGCGATTCTCGCCCTGCTCGGCACTGCCGCGGCAATCCCGGGGTTCACACAGGACGAGGAACTGCCTGTGGTCACCGAAGCCCTGCCGGCCGAGGGAGCCCTGGCGGCCCCGGAACCGGCCGAGCTCTGGGTCAATGGCAACGCGGCGTACGAGGCGGGCGACTTCGGTCGAGCCGTCGCCCTCTACGGAGAAATGCGTGAGATGGGGGTCGACAACGGCCATCTGCACTACAACCTGGGAAACGCCTACCTGCGCGCCGGCGAACTGGGCCGGTCCGTCGCCTCCTACCGCCGTTCGCTCAGGCTTCTGCCGCGAGACGAAGACGCCAGCGCGAACCTGACGTTCGCTCGCCGGAGCGCGCGCGACGAGATCGCGCCGCCCGAGCCGCCCGTACTTCTTCGCACTGTGCTCTTCTGGCACTACAGTCTGGCTCCGGTCGAAGTGCTGAGGAGCGCGGTGCTGGTCGGTCTCGGCTTCTGGGTCGTGCTTGCGTCCCGGCTCTATCGACCGGCGTCGGAGGTGCTTCGCTGGTCCGCGGTCTGTCTGCTCGTAGTCGGTCTGGCACTGGCCGGTTCGCTCGTGGCGCAGGCCGCCTTCAGCTCGCCGGTCGCTGTCGTGGTTCCGCCGGAGATCGATCTCCACGCTGCCGCCGGCGAGGGTTCGGTGGTCCGCTTCCAGCTTCACGCCGGCACGGAAGTGCGTGTGATCGAAGAACGCCCCGAGTGGGTGCGTATCGAACTGCCGGAAGGGGAGCGGGGCTGGTCGATGCGGGAGTATCTGGAGATCGTCGAGTGAGCGCTACCGCCTGCCGTTCGCGGCGAACGGGCGCTGCAGGATCTCGAAGAAGGCGACCAGGAAGCGGAACGTGAGGCCCCAGACGATGTGCCGTTTCGGGTCGCCGACCACGACGCCGGGAAAGCTGACTTCGGGATAGGGCGGATGGCGGTAGTCGATGACACGCTCCGGGTCCTCGAACCAGGCCAGCGGCACCCAGAGCGTCTCGGCGACCTCGTAGTTGAGGACCAGGTCGTTGCCGGTTCCGTCCCCGACTTCGTAGACGAACGCCGCGATCCGCAGTTGCCGGCCCTGGCCGGCCCGCTGTCCGGTCTGGTCGTCGAGCCGACCGATCAGACGGGCGCCTTCAAGCGACAGGCCCACTTCCTCGACCGTCTCGCGCTCGGCGGTGTGCCTCAGGTCGCGGTCCGTCTCGTCGTGCCGGCCGCCGGGAAAGGCCATCTGCCCGGACCAGGGGTCCTGCGGCTTCTTCGACCGCTCGATGAACAGCGTTTCCGGTCCCGCTGTCGACGGGCGCAGCACCATCGCCACGCTGGCCTCGAACGCGGCCGGCGGAAGGATCGTCGGTTCGTGGGCAGCCAGCCTTCGACGGATGTCGCCGATACTCATAGCGCAGCGAGGCTCTAGGCGAACGTCGCCTTCAACCAGCCGATCAGGACCCGGTTGAACTCCTCGGGCTGCTCCTGCTGGGTCCAGTGGCCGCAGTCCCTGATCGTGTGCTTGGCGATGTTCGGTACCAGGGCCTCGATGCCGTCGGCGGAGGAGGGCGGCAGCACGACGTCGTTCTCGGCGCCGATGTAGAGGCAGGGCTGGTCGATCTTCTGGTCTACGCCCTTCATCAACTCCCAATTGCGGTCGATGTTCCGGTACCAGTTGACCCCGCCGGTGAAGCCCGTGCGCTGGTATGTGGTCACGACGTGGGCCAGTTCCGCATCGGTCAGCAGCAGCTCGCCCCGCAGCGCCTCGGGTGAACCGTGCTTGATGATCTCGAGCAACTGGAACTTCCGTTCCGGAGCGTCGGCGGGGAGCTTGTTGAACTCCTCCGCGTCCCACGAGCCGCGCCGCATGAAGGTGCGGAAGGTCTTCTCGACGTCCGCTTCCAGCACCTCCTCGGCCTTCCAGGGCTCCTGGAACGCGACGACGTAGTTGTCCTCGCCACGCATCCGGCGGAGGAGCTCGATCGGCGGCGAAGGCGGCTGGGGTCCAGTCGGGGTGTTCACGCCGACCACGCCGAGCACACGGTCCGAGTGCAGCCGCGGCATCGCCCAGACCACGCCGCCGCCCCAGTCGTGGCCGACGAAGACGGCCTTGGCGATGCCCCGGGCGTCGAGCAGGCCGACCAGGTCGGCGCAGAGTTCCGCGATGTTGTAGGCCTCGATCGCCAGGGGCCGCTGGGTGTTGCCGTAGCCGCGCTGGTCAGGCGCCAGCACGCGGAATCCGGCCTCGGAAAGCGCCGGCAACTGGTGGCGCCAGGAGTAGGCCAGCTCCGGGAAGCCGTGGCTCAGCACGACGGGTATGCCCTCGGTCCCGGCCTCGTACACGGCCATTCTGAGGCCGCCGTTGGTGCGGACGTAATCCGGCGCGGGCCAGGCCGGGCTGTCGTGTTCAGCCGCCACGGCGGCGCCCGGCTTCGCGGCGAGCGCGGCGGCGCCGCCGGCGGAGCCGGCGATCAGGGTGCGGCGGGTCATCGGGGTGTCGGAGTCGCTGGAGTCGTCGTGGGTCGTCATGGGAGGAATCGTAGCCGACCGGCCGGCCGCCGCACCGGTGTCGTCGCCCGGCCCCGCGAACTGGTACTTTCTTCGGTGCGACCGGCCGGAAAAGGACTTGCGATGAAGCGCTTCTACCTCCTCCTCTGCGTCCTGGGCACGGTGCTGCCGTATTGGCAGTTCCTGCGGTTCCTCCTGGGCGACGGCGGGCTCGACCTGCCCGGCTTCGTTGGCGCGGCGACGGCCAATCCCGTGGCGGCCGGCTTCAGCATCGACCTCGTCGTGTCGTCCGCCGCGTTCTGGGTGTTTCTGTTCGCGGACGGCCGCCGTCACCGCATCGGCCATCTCTGGGTCCATGTCGCGGCGAACCTGCTGGTCGGCCTGTCGCTGGCGCTGCCGCTCTATCTCTACCGGCGCACGGCGGCGATCGAGCAGGCGCGGGCCGCCGCGGCCTGAGCCGAGGGGCTCCTCGAGTCAGGGCGCCGCGTCCGGCGGCCACGGCTTGGTGCGGATGACGCGTCCGACCTCGCCGGGCTCGGCGATCGCGCGCTGCTTCGAGAGGACTTCGTTCATCCGCTCGTGGATCTCGGGCGGCAGAGGCGTGCTGCGCCGTGTATCGAGGTCGATGTGGATGCTCAGCAGCTCGTGCGTCGCGGCGACGTAGCCGTCGTCGGCGTGCAGCATGCGCATGAAGGTGTGGTACTTCTTGTCGTCGAAGCCAAGGAGTTCCGCTTCGACCGCGATCGGCGCGCCCTCCGGCAGTTCTCTCAGCCAGGTGAGATGGCTGTCGATCGAGAACGTGGAGCGCCGCTTCGACCTGCGGTAGGTCCGGTCGATCCCCAGAAACGCGGTCCATGGGCCGGTCGCGTCGTCGAAGGCGACCAGGTAGTAGCCGGCGTTCATATGACCGTTGTGGTCGATCCACTCCGGCAGGACCGTGCCGGTCCAGATCTTCTGTGCGTCGGTCATTCGTACGAACCAGCGGTCCCGGAGTCTATGTCCTTGCTACGATCCGTCGCCGGTCGCGCCTGAACCAGCAGGAGTTCACCCATGAGAGTCGGCATTTCGCTACCCGTCCGCGAACTGAAGGACGACCTCGGCGCGGTCAAGGCGTTCGCACAGGCTGCCGACGAGCTCGGCTACACGCACCTGCGGGTACCGGATCTGGTCGCACGACCGAAGAGCGGGCACCTCCACGAGCCCCTCGTGCTGCTGGCTTACGTCGCCGCGATGGTAGAGAACATCGAGCTAGTACCTTCGGTCATCGTCACGCCATCGCGTCAGACGGTGCTGCTGGCGAAGCAACTGGCGACACTCGAACGGCTGTCGGGGGGCGGTGTGCGTCTCGGCGTCGGTGTCGGCGGCAGCGAGGCGGAGTATCGGGCGCTGGGGCAGGACTTCGGCACGCGGGGCGCCCGCTGCGAGGAACAGCTCGAACTGTTGCGGCGCCTCTGGACGGAGCCGGAGGTCGACTTCGAGGGCCGCTGGGACATCGTCCAGGGTACAGGCATCGATCCCCTGCCGTCTCGTCCGATTCCGATCTGGATCGGCGCGCGGGGTTTGCCGGTGCCGCGCATTCGCCGGAGGATCGGCCGGCAGGCAGACGGCTGGTTCGTCCTGTGCTCGCCGGAGGACTTCGGCGAACTCTCGTCCGACATTGCCGCCGCGGCCCGCGCCGCAGGCCGCGACCCGGCGGTCATCGGCACGGAGGCGGGAGTCGCCGTCGTAGGGCCGCGTGAGCACGAGTGGCAGGACCGCGTCCGCGGATGGCGGGAGAAGGGCCTGACTCACCTCTGCTTGCGGACCCTGGGCGGTGGGCTCGGCGCGGATGCCGACGCTCATATCGTGACGGCGCGCCGCGCGTTCGAGGAGCTTCGGGAGCTTCTATGAGACGTTCGAGGCGACGCGCCCGGTGCGGGCAGCTTGACTTTCGCACGGCCGAGCACGCAGAATCCGCGTCCTCCCTCATGGATCACACGACACACGGTTCGTCCCTGGTCAGGCGGCTGCACAAGCCGGGCGCGAAGCCCTGCCTACAGGACCGGGTGTCTACCGCCTAGAGATCGACGCAGCGACCTTTCTCGGCCGGCCATCCAGTTCAGGGATGCGCCGGCTTTTCTGTACCTGAGGAACCCTCCATGCCCTCCCATCCAGCCATCATCGAGTCGACTCTGCGCGAAGGCGAGCAGTTCGCCAATGCCTTCTTCGACAGCGACCAGAAGGTGGAGATCGCGCGCCTGCTGGACGCCTTCGGCGTCGAGTACCTGGAGTTGACCTCTCCCGCGGCCAGCCGCCGTAGCCGGGCCGACTGTGAGCGGGTGGCGAATCTCGACCTGCGCGCCAAGGTGCTCACTCACACGCGCTGCCATCTCGATGACGCGAAGCTGGCGCTCGAGACCGGCGTCGATGGCATCGATGTCGTGTTCGGTACCTCCCGCTACCTCCGGGAGTACTCGCACGGCAAGAGCATGGACCAGGTGATCGAGACGGCGATCGAGGTCGTCCAGTACATCCGGTCGCACGAAGTCGAGGTCCGCTTCAGCACCGAGGACTCCTTCCGGAGCGATCTGGACGACCTGATCCGGGCCTACCGCGCCGTGAACGCGGTGGGCGTGAACCGCGTGGGCGTCGCGGACACCGTGGGGGTGGCGAGTCCCCGTCAGGTCTACGACCTCGTGCGGCGGTTGCGCCGGGAAGTGGACTGCGACATCGAGTTCCACGGTCACAACGACACCGGCTGCGCCGTTGCGAACGCGTTCTGCGCGCTGGAAGCGGGTGCGACCCACGTCGACACCTCGGTGCTCGGAATCGGGGAGCGCAACGGCATCACGCCGCTCGGGGGGCTGGTCGCTCGCCTCTACGCCGAGGATCCCGAAGGAGTGCGCGACCGCTACGACCTGCCGCTTCTGCGCGAGATCGAGAACTACGTCGCCTCCCTGGTCAAGATCGACGTGCCGTTCAACAACTACATCACCGGCTACACGGCGTTCACTCACAAGGCGGGCATTCACGCCAAGGCGATCCTCAACGATCCGTCGACCTACGAGATTCTCGATCCGGCCGACTTCGGCCTCGACCGCTACGTCCACGTGGCCCACCGTTTGACCGGCTGGAACGCGATCAAGTCCCGCGCCGAGCAACTGCGGCTCGACCTCAGCGACCAGCAGATCAAGGAGATCACGGCTCACGTCAAGGCGTTGGCCGACGAGAAGCCGCTGAGTCTCTCGGACGTTGACACGCTGCTGCGCGAGTACCACACGGCGGAGCTGGTGCCGGCTGTGGCCGGAGTAGCAGGGTGATCGAACACGGTCGGCCGGCCGACACGGCCCGAACCTTCGCGCAAAAGGCACTGGCCCGTGCAGCCGGCGAGGACGCGGTTGCGGTCGGTCAGATCGTCGACGCGCGGCCGGACATCGTGCTCAGCCACGACAACACGGCGCCGATCGCGGAGATCTGGCGGCAGTTCGGCCAGGAGCGGGTTTCCATCCCGGAGCGGATGGCGGTCACTCTCGACCACGCCGTGCCGGCACCGACGGTCCGTCACGCCCGGAACCACGCCGAAGTCCGAGCCTTCGTCGCCGAACAGAGCGTTGCCCACTTCTTCGAGGTCGGTCGCGGCATCTGCCACCAGGTGCTGAGCGAAGAGGCTGTCGTGCTGCCGGGCGATCTGGTTCTCGGTTCCGATTCCCACACGCCGCACTTCGGCTGGCTGGGCGCGTTTGGCGCCGGCGTCGGCCGCAGCGAGATGGCCGTGATCTGGGCCACCGGCGAACTCTGGCTCAGGGTGCCTGAGTCGATCCGGATCCGGCTGGAAGGCGTGCTGGGCGAGTGGGTGACGACGAAGGACGTTGCCCTGACTCTGATCGGCGATCTGGGCGCGGACGGCGCGCTCTACCGGAGCGTCGAGTTCGCGGGTCCCGGAATCGAGGGCCTGAGCCTCGACTCACGCGCGGCCCTGGTCAACATGATGGCCGAGATGGGGGCGAAGAACGCGTACATGCCGCCGGACGACGAGGTGTTCCGGTACCTGGCGGAGCGATTGCTGGCGCGTCCCGGGCGTCGCGCGGGTCGGGGAGCGGAGGCCGGCGAGGCCGCGGCGGAGGTGGCGGCGCGACTCGAGGAACGGGCGCTGCAGCCGGATCCCGGCGCCGGGTACGCGGCGGAGCACAGGCTGGATCTGAGCCGGGTCGAACCTCGCGTAGCTCGCCCGCATCAGGTCGACGACACGGTCGGCGTCGGCGAGCTCGAATCGGTGCGGGTCGACCAGGCGTTCATCGGTACCTGCACGAACGGCCGGATCGAGGATCTCGACGCGGTGCATCGGGTGATGGCGGGTCGGCGTACGGCGCCGGGCACGCGGATGGTCATCGTGCCTGCCTCGAGCGAGGTCTGGAACGAGGCCTTGGCCCGCGGCTGGGTGGCCGATCTCGCCGATGCCGGCGCCGTCTTCGGCACGCCCGGCTGCGGCCCCTGCATGGGCAACCACCTGGGCGTGCTGGCACCGGGCGAGGTCTGCATCTCCAGTGCGAACCGGAACTTCCAGGGCCGGATGGGAGACCGGGGCTCGAAGGTCTACCTTGCCTCGCCTGCGGTCGTGGCGGCGAGCGCGGTGGCCGGCCGGATCGTCCATCCGCGGGAGGTGACCGAGTGAACGGTCCAGTCGATGTCGCTCGACCATTCCGTGGCCGGGTCTTCCGCTACGGCGACCACGTGAACACGGACGTCATCTTCCCGGGCCGCTACACGTACACGAAGAGCCGGCCGGAGGAAGTCGCGCCGCACGCACTGGAAGACCTCGACCCCACGTTTGTCGAACGGGTCCGGCCGGGCGACGTCATCGTCGCGGGCTGGAACTGGGGCTGCGGCTCGAGCCGCGAGCAGGCGGCGGTCTGCCTCCGCTACGCAGGCGTCGGCGCGGTCGTCGCGCGGAGCTTCGGGCGCATCTTCTACCGCAACGCCCTGAACAACGGCTTGCTCGCGATCGTCTGCCCGGAGGCGGTCGACGCCCTGGAGGAAGGCGGGGAGGTGGAGGTCGATCTCGAGGCGTCGGTGATTCGCCGCGGCGAGGCCGTGCTCGCGTTCTCGCCGTTCAGCCCGGCGGTGCGGTCGATGATCGCGGCCGGCGGCCTGATCGAGCAAACGAAGCGACGCCTGGCGGCGGGGTAGGCAGGCCGTGACGCCAAGCCACGACGACTCGGCCGCCGCGCCGGTCCGCCTCGCCCGCATCGGCGGCGACGGCATCGGGCCAGAGGTCGTGGACGCGGCCGTGCGCGTCGTGGATGCCGTGTGCGGGGACCGGATCGAGTGGATCGATGCGGAGATGGGTTGGCGGGCCTTCGAGCGCACCGGCAGGGCCTTGCCCGAGGCGACCGTCGAGGCACTGGAGGGCTCCGCCGGCGTCCTGTTCGGCGCCGTCTCATCGCCCAGCCACGCGGTCGATGGCTACCGCAGCCCGATCGTCGAGCTGCGTCGGCGGTTGGACCTCTACGCGAACGTGCGCCCGCTCCGCGGCGGCGCCGTCGACGCCGTCGTCGTTCGCGAGAACACGGAGGGCCTCTATGCCGGCCGCGAACGCTGGGAACGGGAGGGCGAGGTGGCCGTCGCCGAGCGGGTGATCAGCCGCCGGGCCACGGAACGGATCACGCGTTTCGCCTGCGAACTGGCGCAGTCACGGGCCGCCGATCGAGGAAGACGGCCCCTGCTCACCGTCGTCCACAAGGCGAACGTCCTTCGCCTGAGTGACGGCCTGTTCCGAGAGACCGCACTCGACGTCGCGAGTGGCTTTCTGGAGGTCGAAGTCGAGGAGCAACTCGTCGACTCGATGGCCTACCGTCTCATCCTGGAGCCGGAGCGCTACGACGTGATCGTCGCGCCGAATCTCTACGGCGACATCCTGAGCGACGCCGGCGCCGCCATGGTCGGCGGACTCGGCGTGGTCGGCTCCGCCAACTGCGGCGAGCGCTTCTGCCTAGCGGAGCCGGTGCACGGCAGCGCGCCGGACCTCGCTGGTCGGGGAATCGCGAACCCGATTGCGGCCGTTTCGGCCGCCGCGCTGCTGCTGCAGCGTGTGGGTCTGACCCGCCAGGCCGTGCGCGTCGGCGAGCTGGTTGCGGGTCACCACAAGAGCGGACCCAGGACCCCCGACCAGGACGGAGACGCCACGACAGGGGACGTGGTCGCAGATCTGCTCCGTCGAGTCTGAGTCGGCTTCGATTCGCTAGCCGCGTAGGACAGCCACTTGTCAGTCCCAGGCGTCTCAGTCTTCAACCAAGCGCTTACCCATACTCAGGACATCGTCTTCCGCGTAGCCGATCGAACGGTAGAACTCCGCGGCCCTGACGTTCGATCTCCTGACCTGCAGGTTGATCTCCAGACGCTGCATGAAGAGCGCGCCCCTACTGCTGGAACCAGAACGGCTTCCGCTGCAGCTTCTCGCCGGCGGTCTCGTTCATCGACAGGGCGTCGAAGATGCGGCCGCCTACCATGACGTAGCGGACGAGTTCGGAGTTGCGGAGGTTCTCGAGCGGGTTCTCTTCGAGGACGATCAGGTCGGCGAGTTTGCCGGCCTCGAGGGAACCGAGGTCGGCCTCCATGCCGATGTAGCGGGCGCCGTTGATCGTGCCGGCGATCAGTGCGCGGTGCGGGCTCATCCCGCCCTGCTCGAACATCCACATTTCCCAGTGGGCGGCGAGGCCTTCGCGCTGGCCGTGGGCGCCGAGCATGATCTGCACGCCAGCCTGGTCGAGGGCGTTGGTGACTCGCGCGGCCAGGATGTGGTTGTACTCGCCTTCCGGCGCCTTCTGGCGGCGGCGGGAGCGCGCGTCGATCACCTCTTGCGGCACATAGTTCAGCAGCCGCTCGTTGGTCCAGACGTCCGTGTGCTCATACCAGTAGTCCTCGCCCTGGATGCCGCCGAAGGCTACGCCCAGCGTCGGCGTGTTGCCGACGCGGCTGTTGCCCCAGAACTGGATCACGTCGTCGTAGATCGCGCCCACGGAGAGCGAGTGCTCGATTCCGGTGTGGCCGTCGGCGACCATCGTCATGTTGTGCTGGAACAGGGCGCCGCCCTCGTTGACCACGAGCATGCCGAGGTCGCGGGCGGCGGCGACGATCTTCTGGCGCTGATCGCGCCGGGGCTGGTTGTAGCTCTTGACGCTGATCGCGCCGGCCTTCTGCAGGCGGCGGACGTGCTGTACCGCGTCGTCCGGCGTCTCGACGATCGCGCGGAAGGCGCCTAAGGCGCCGTAGAGGATCGTGCCGGTGGCGAACATGCGGGGTCCGATGATGTCGCCGGCCTGTTGCATCTCGCTGGCGGCGAAGAAGGTGCTGGTGTCGGTCGAGGGGTCGTGGGCCGTCGTTACGCCGAAGGCGAGCGTCGCGTAGAGCTCGGAGTTCTGTTGCGGGATGATCTCCTGGCTGCCCTGCGGACCGTGCCAGTGGACGTCGATCAGGCCGGGCATGACGGTGAGGCCGGAGGCATCGATCACCGTCGCGTCGGCCGGCACGTCGACCTGGCTTGAGGGGCCGATGGCCGCGATCCGGTCGCCGTCGACGACTACCGTGCCGCGGCGGATGATCTCCAGGTTGTCCTGGCCGGCCATCGTGATCAGCCGCGCGTTCGTGATCGCGATCCGGCCCTCGGGACGGTAGGCCGTCACGTCGAAGCCGAGATCGAGGCCGCTCGCGGGCTCTTCGGTTACGTTCTCGGCCTCGTCGTCCCGCGGTGCGAAGGCCTCATCGAGCCGTCGCTCGTACAGTTCGGGTCCCAGGGACCAGTACAGGGTCGAACTGTCGCCCGAGAAGTGGAGGTAGGCGCCGTCGTCGGTCGAGACGTTTCGCACCGGCAGGCCGGCGGTCCTGGGGCCGATCTCGATCGCCTTCGAGGCCGGCGTGAACGGCACGACGTGGGCGTCGAAGCGCTCGGCGAAGGCGAGCCAGCGGCCGTCGGGGGAGACCCGCATCTCTGTGGCCACCTTGCTTCCGGCGTGGTCGCGGGTCTGCGCGTCGCCGCTGCTTACGAGCGGCACGCTGCGGAGCACGCGCCGGTCCCATCTCTCGGTGGCGGTGAAGTAGACGCGATCCGCGTCGCCGCCGAAGTGCGGGCCGGAGCCGGCGCGGGCGAACCGCACGGGAGCGCTTTGGCCGGCGGCGTCGATCCGGTAGAGCCCCGGGTCCTTCGACCACAGCGGACTCAGGATGCCGCCGCTCCGGCTCTTGCGATACACGACGGTGGCGCCGTCGGGCGAGAAGGCGGGTTCGACGTAGAAGCCGGGATCGGACGTGATCGTCCGCCCCTCGCCACCGGCGGCCGGCGCGATGCGCACCGCGCCCAGGTCCTCGTCGTGCCAACTCACGTAGACGACTTGTTTTCCGTCGCGCGACCAGGACGGGTAGAACTCGTAATGGTCGTCCTGGGCGGTCAGCCGCCGCGCCTCGCCGAGTTCGCCGGTCTCGGGATCAAGGCTGCGGGTCCATAGCCGGCCGAGGGTCTGGAAGACCACCTGGTCGCCGGCGGGGGATACCTGGATCCAGCGGAGCATCTTCGTCCGGAAGGTGTCCGGCGCCGCCTCGAAGTCGAAGGCGAGAGCCTCTTTCATCCGGTGGGTGGCCCGCACCCGGAACGGGATCTCGCTGACCTCGCGGGTTTCGATGTCGATCCGGTGGAGGCCGCCGCGCGCCCAGAAGACGACGGAACGGCTGTCCGGCGTCCAGGCCATGCCCGGATAGACGCCATGAACCGCCCAGATCTCCTGCATGTCCCGGTCGAGCGCGTCATGGATCGGGATGTTCTCGCCGCTTCTCAGATTGTGCAGGAAGAGGTGGCTCTGAAAACGGATCCGACGCACGAAGGCGAGGTACCTGCCGTCGGGTGAGGGAGTCGGCCGGACGGCGCCGCCGGGCCCGGAGATCACGGTCTCGATCTCCCCGGTCTCGCGGTCGATGCGGCGGATCGAGTAGATGCCGATGGCCGCGTTCCGGCCGTACTCGTAGACGCCGCCCGGCGTTGTGTCCTGGCTGAAGTAGACGTAGCGCCCGTCCGGCGAGAAGGCCGGCTCGCCGAGGTCCTTCTGTTCGTTCGGCTTCTCGTTCAACTGGAGGCCCGAGCCCTCGCCGCTGGCGTGGTAGAGCCAGATCTCGCCGCTGCCGATCGAACGCGTCGACACGAAGTGCTTGCGCGCCGCGATGAAGCGGCCGTCCGGGCTCCAGACCGGGTTGTTGACGAGCCGGAAGTCCTCGCGGCTGATCTGCTTCGGCTCGCCGCCGGCAACCGGGATCGTCCAGACGTTGTCGCCGCCGCTCCGGTCGCTGATGAAGGCAATCTGCGAGCCGTCCGGGCTGAAGCGCGGCATCATGTCCCATGCCATCCCGTTCGTCAGCGCCTCCGCGTCGCCGCCGCCGATCGGCAGCAGGTAGAGGTCGCCCAGCAGGTCGAAGGCGATCCGCTCGCCGTCCGGCGACACGTCGAGGCCAATCCAGGTGCCTTCGGTCGTGTCGATCTCTACCTCGTACTCCTCGCCGGGCGGGTCGTTCACGTCCCATCCCGCGCCGTCGTCGGCGAGGACCGGCAAGCCGGCCAGCGCCACGAGCAGGCCGGCGGAGAGCTGGAACGGAAGGCTGGAGCGCGGGGGCAGGCGTGTCATCCGGCGAGTCTACGACCGATCCCCGCGGCCACGGTGGGACCGGGCGCTAGGGCTGCCAGAGGTAGTTGAACTTGACGATCAACTCGCGCCGCGCCGTTTCCCTGGCGCTGAAGGTCGGCGCGTCCCAGTTGTGGTTGTAGACGACGAAGAGGTTGGCGCCGGGCTTGTAGATCCAGTTGAAGCGCACGTTGATCCCGGCGAGCTGCGCCGCTTCGTTGTACTGGGCGAGCGTGTTGAGGCGCAGGTCCGGACTGAAGGCGGCGTCGAGGCGGACGGTGTAGATCGTGGCGGTGAAGTCGCCCTGAGGCAGCATGATGTCGTTGTAGTTCCACTGGAACTCGGTCAGCAGGTGGCGCGACAGGCGGACGAAGCTCGACAGGACGTAGCTCCGGCGGTCGCCGCCGAAGAACTCACCGACGTTGATGTTGCCGCGCCAGGCCAGGCGCCGTCCCTGGTTCGAGAAGCCGCGCAGGAAGATCGAGTTGAAGCGGTAGAGGCCGGCCGGGATCACGATGCCAGGACGAATCTCGAACGGCTCGAAGAGCTGCTCGATCTCGTCGACCAAGGCCAGGCGAAACCGGTCGTCGCCGGTGGTGCGCATGCCGATCGGCGCCAGGAGGAGCCTGCGGCTCTCCACGCTGCCCAGGCTCTCGCGCTCGAAGTAGTCGAGTTCCGCTTCGAACAACACGCTGCGGACGGCACCGCGGTTCACTCGTGGTTCCCAGCGCACCCTCGGGTTGTAGCGCCGGAAATCCCGGCGCAGGAGGAAACCCGAACCGGGGTTGAAGTCGCCCTGGGCCTCGGTCAGATCGACGCTGGCGCGGACGGTGCGCGTCGTGTAGGCCCAGCCGGTGCCGAGGGCGCCGGTGTCTCCGCTTCGACCTTCGTCCTCACTGGCGGCGCCGAACAGGTAGAACTGGGACTGCCGGTTCGGCTTGTAGTCGAGATCGACGCCGTAGAGCCGGTTGCCTTCGCCGGCGCGCGGGTCGAGTTCGGTGTAGATCATGCCGACGCTCGACCGCTCACCGAGATCGCGCTTGAGCCGGAAGACGCTGTGTTGGGCGGCGGCCGTTGCCGGCCGATCTCCCATCGCCAGAGCCTCGGTTCCCACGGTGAGCAGGCCGAGGTTCCAGGCGCCGGCCCGGCCGGTCAGGCGGGCGCCGACGTCGATGGGAACCTCCTCGCCGCGGTCCAGGCCGATCCGCCTCGAGAAGAAGGCCTTCATCAGGGGCGGCTGGTTTCCTCCTCCCGGACTTGGCGGACCGAACTCGAAGATGCCCGCGTTCTCCAGGAAGAACTCCCGCTTCTCGGGAAAGAAGAGCGAGAAGCGGGTGAGGTTGACCTGCTGCTGGTCGACTTCCACCTGCGCGAAGTCGGTGTTGTAGGTGAGATCGAGCGTCAGCGACTTCGTCAGTCCCCACTTCAGGTCGATGCCGCCGTCGATGTCGTCGAGCGTCCCGCTTGCCGGAACGCTCGGCGTTTCCGCGGCGGAGGCCAGGACGAACGGCTTGACGTCCAGGCGTCTTCCCGGCTTGACACCCGAGATCCCGGTGAGGTCGCCTGCCAGCGAGACCCAGTGCGCCGCGTACATGCGGCTGACGGCGCGCGGGCCGATCTCCCGTCCGATCGGCGCCCAGTTGCTCTCTTCGTTTGTCCGGCGCACGACCCGGCGGACGTTGAGGCCCCATGTGCTCGCCGCCGGGTCGAATCGCAGGGTCGAGAAGGGGATCGCGACCTCGGCCTGCCAGCCGTTCGCCGTCCTCCGGGCCGTGGCTCTCCAGACTCCGTTCCACTCGATGTTCTGGTTCTTGCCTTCGTCGGTGACCAATGAGTCGGTCCGGGCGCCGAGCGGATTGACCTCGAAGGTGACGCTGTTGCGCTGGTCGTGGAAGGTGTCGAGCACGATCGCCAGGGAGTCGTCGTTGCGTCCGTGGTCGGAATCGCGCTGGAGTTCCTTGGCGACGATCGCCTCAGGCTCCGAGTCGAAAGCACGAATCCCGAAGTAGAGGACGTCCTCCGTGTAGACCACCGAGAACTCGGTCTGCTGCGCGGCCGGGCGATCGTCCTCAGGCTCGCGGGCGGTGAAGTCGGCGGCGACGGAGGCCTGGTCCCAGGCGGCCTCGTCGAGGACGCCGTCCACGCGGATCGGCGTGTCGATGCGGAGCGCCTCGATCGTGGGCCGCGGGCTCGTGCTCGTCTGTGCGGCTGCCGGGGGGAGCGAGATGACTAGTGAGAGACAGAGTAGAAGCAGCGGTCGCCTCGTCGTGTGGAGCCGGCCTTGCGGCCGGCACGTGGTTCCCCGTCGGTCAGAAGACCCACGGCCACAAAGCCGACCAGAAGGCCGGCGCAGCCGGTCTTCGCGGCGCAAGGTCCTAGACCGTCTTCGTCCGCTGGTCGGCCAGGCTGAACTCCTGGTGCCAGGTGGAGTCGCCGCCGTCGCCCTTGCGGTCGACGACCACGTCGACGAGGAACGGCTCGCCGGCGCGCGTGACTTCGATGCCGCGGCGAATGGCCGGTCGGAGATTGGCCACCGACTCGACCGTCACGCCGTCGACGCCCTGGCTCCGGGCGAGTCCGGAGAAGTCGATGTCCGGGTCGCCGAGGTGCATTCCCGTGTAGCGGTTGGCCGCCTTCATCCTGCCGTCGTAGCGGGCGTAGGCGAAGCGGACGGTCTGGTAGTTCCGGTTGTTCGTGACCACGGTCAGCACCGGCACGCCGTAGCGGGCCTGGGACCAGAAACCGGCGGCGCTGTACATGACCGAGCCGTCGCCAATGTTGCAGACCACCTGGCGGTCGGGCTGACCGAGCTTGGCGCCGGTCGCGGCGCCGATGCCCCAACCGAGGCCGGCGCCGGAAGTGGCGAGCCAGGTCTTCTCGTTGTCCCGGTGGCCGGTGGAGAAGAACTGATTCGAGCCGCTCAGGTTCTCACTGACGATGATCGCGTTCGGGTCGAGCTCCGTTTCGAGGACGTGCCCGAGCTCGTCGGCGTGGATCGGGCTGTTGCCGACGTTTGCCGGGTCGAGCTGGGGCTGCCGGCGAGCGTTCTCGGGCCTCGACGAGCGGATCTTCTTGCGGCGCTCTTCGGTGGTCAGCGACTCGACCGCCTCCACCAGGGCTTCGGCGGCGAGCTTCGTGTTCGCCACGACGGCGCGGCCGAACGGACGGTCGCCGCCGATCGCTCCCGTATTCAGGCCGATCCAGGCGCTCCTGGAACCCTCGGCGTCGGGCGCGGCGGCGGCGGTGCCGCCGATGTCGCCGACGCCGATGCGGAGCACGAAGTCCCGGTCGCGGCTGTTGTAACCGCCGGCGTAGAGCGGGTGCATCCGCGGGAAGCTGTGGAACGGCCAGTTCACGTCGGCCACGGGTACGCGCAGCAACTCGGCGAGTTCGAGCACGGCCTGCTGGGCTCCGGCTTTGCTCACTTCGTCGCCGACGTGGATGATGGGCGCCTCGGCTTCGATCAGCGTCCGCGCGACCGCCTCGATGTCCTCGTCGCGGGCCGGGATGTCGTCCGGGATGATGAAGGAGGCCCGGTCGTGAATCGCGGCGCTGACCCCCTTGGCCTCCAGGGCGTGGTTGGCCAGAGCGAGGTAGGTCGGGCCGCCGGGGGCCGTGGTCGCGACCTTGAAGGCGCGCCGGAGCATCACCGGAATGGACCCCGCATCCCGCGTCTCCCAGGACATCTTCGTGAACTGCCGGTTCACGTCCTTCTGGTCGAAGCCGGGCCTGGGCCCCAGCAGCAGGTTGTCGTCCTGCATCTCGTTGTCGAGCAGGCCGGCGGTCACGATCAGAGCCGAGCCGTCGCGGCTGGAGTTGTAGAGCTGACCGGCCGACTGCGCGGTGCCGGCGATCACGTGGACGTTGACGAGAGCCGGTTCGCCGGAGGCCTTGTGGTAGCCGTCGGCCATCGCGATGACGATGCCCTCGTGCAGGCCCATGATGAGCTGCATCTTCGGCCGGTCGAGGAAGGCGTCGAAGAGGCCGACCTCGAAGGACCCGGGGTTGGTGAACAGGAAGCGGACGCCTGCCGCCTCCATCTGTTCGACCATCAGTTCACCGCCGGTGCCGTTGGCCGTATGGCTGCCCGATTCCGGGTCGGCGTTGGTCGCGGCAGCCGCCGCGTTGGCGGTGGACTCGGCGATCGTGCCGGTGAGCCCCAGCGCGGTCAGCGCCTGGATGAACCCGCGACGCGAGAGATCGTTGCGGAGGAAGCGGTAGACCAGTTCGTTCACGGTGGGTCCTCCCGGTGTGGCGCGCCGGGACGTTTCCGGCGTTGCGGTTGCCTGCTCTTGTCGGTGCAGCCTAGCAGCCGGTCGGCGGCTCTCGCGCGACAGGGAACGGCTTCGCTGCTATGATCGCGCGCCCAACGAGACCGCCCCGACGCTCTCACCGCGGCGTCGCGCCGATGGAGTCCTGACATGCCTAGAGTCTGCCGGATCACCGGCAAGAAGCCGCTCAGCGGCCACAACATCTCGCACGCGCACAACGTCACGAACAAGTGGCAGCGCCCGAACATCCAGACCAAGCGGCTGTACGTGCCCGAGTTGAAGCGGACGCTGAAGCTCAAGGTGTCGACCCGCGCGTTGCGCACGATCGACAGGAAGGGCCTGATGCCCTACTTGAAGAGCCGCGGTCTGACGCTGCGCGACATCACGTAGCCAGACGGCTTCCCGCGCTCAGGGCGCGGGATCGGCGGGCGGTTCGTCTTGCGGTTGGGCAGAGGGCGCCTCGGTTTCCTCGTCGCCTTCACGGGCGCCCAGGTACTCCGGCAGCTTGATGCCGACGTTCTTCGTCAGTTCGTGCAGCGGCGGCAGGGAGCCGACCAGGCCGGAGACGAAGTCCGCGGTGGCCGTCTTGCCGTTCTCGCCGCGCCCCGAATCCCAGACGGTCACGTTGTCGATCTGGAGGCCGGCGATCGCCTTGACCTGCTCCTCGACCAGCTTCGGCAGCTGCTCGGTCGCCAGTAGCAGCGCCGCGTTGTCGGCGCCGCCGATCGCGTCGACGATCTGGTCGAAGCCTTCGGCCTTCTTCTTGAGCACCGCCTCGATGCCTGCCGCTTCGGCTTCCTGGAGGCGCTGAATCCGGTCTGCGTCGGCGTCGGTCAGCGACCGGATGCCGTCCGCCTCGCCTCGCTTCAGGCGGCGGTTGCGCTCGGCCTCGGCCTCGGCCAGGGTGGCGATCTCTTCCTTCTTGATCTCGGCCGGGATGACGACGTCCGCCCGCTGGGTCGCCTGCTCGCGGCTGGCGCGCGCGACCTCGGACTCCTGCTGCGCCGCGTAGGCCTCCTGCAGGGCCTGGGCGGCCTTGACCTTCTCCGCGGCGGAGGCGTCGCGCTCGGCCTCTGCCTCTTCCTTTCGCCGCTGGGAGTCGGACTGGGCCACGCGCACCGCGGACTCGTTCTCGCCTTCCTGAGCCGTCGCCCTGGCCTCGGCGACCTGGATGCGCCGGTCGCGCTCGGCGGCCGCCGCGCCGACCTCGCCGTCGCGCTCCTGCTCGGCGACCTTGACCTTCGCCTCGTTGATCGCCCGCGCCGCGGCCTCCTTGCCGAGCGCGTCGATGTAGCCGGACTCGTCCGTGATGTCCTGGATGTTCACGTTGATCAGTCGCAGGCCGACCTTCTTCAGCTCGACCTCGACGCCGTTCGAGATGTTCTCGATCAGCTTGTCGCGGTCCGCGTTGATCTCCTCGATGGGCATCGTCGCCAGGACCACGCGCATCTGACCGAAAATGATGTCGCGGGCGAGCGCGGAGACGCGCTCCATCTGCATACCCAGCAGGCGCTCGGCCGCGTTCTCCATCACCCCGGCTTCCGTCGAGATGCCGACCGTGAACGTCGACGGGCAGTTGACGCGGATGTTCTGCTTCGAGAGCGCTCCGGTCAGGTTGATGTCCATCGTCATCGGCTCGAGATCGAGGAACTGGTGGGCCTGCAGGATCGGGATGATGAACGCGGCGCCGCCGTGGTAGCACTTCGCCGAACCGGTGCCGCCGATCTTGCCGTAGACCACGAGGATGCGATCCGACGGGCAACGCCGGTACCGGCTCGAGAGAGAGAAGATGAGGATGAGCACCGCCGCAAGGGCGGACAGGATGAGGATGATCAGGTCCACGAATGGATTCTCCTAACTTGCTACTTGGTTTCTTTCGGCTCGTCGGTTTCCGCGTCGAGGGGAGAGACGAGCAGGGTGTTGGAATCGAGAGTGTCGACCACGCGGATGCGGGTCAGGGTTGGCAGATCCTGGTCGTGCCGCGTCATCGCGGCGACTGTCCGCAGGCGGCCCTGGACCAGAACTTCGACCTGGCCGGGCTTCTTGAGACTGCCTCCGATCGGCGCGTAGACCTTGCCGGCCACGCCGACCGCGTTCCTGTAGTCGATCGTGCCGCTGTGGCGCAGGCCCATCAGCACGCGCATGATCATGAACAGGATGCCCGCGAAGAGGAGGCCGACTACGGTGCCGCCGACCGACGCGCCCAGGGTCGAGTAGCCGGCGCGCATCATCACGACGCCCGTCCAGCCGAAGCCGGCCAGGAAACCGCTCACGGTGCGCAGCGAGAGCAGGGACGTGCCCTCGCCGTCGGCGGCGTCCAAGAGATCGTCGAGTCCGAAAACGGTGAGAATCACCTGAACGAGCAGCGCCAGTGCCGAGACGATCCCCAGCGCGTAGAAGACCCGGTATGCCCCCTCCAAAGATCCCCACCAGTCGCTGACTGCCTCCATCGCTCCTCCCTAATCCTCGTACGTCGATTCAGGCCTGGCTGTTCACTGTCCTAGGCGGCTTCGCGAGCCCGCTGCATGCCCCGCGCCTCGTCAACTCGCAGCAACAGCAAGCCGCCGACCAGGAAGAAGGCGAGGACGACCGAGACGCCCGCGCGCTGCCCGTAGCCGGCCGTGATCAGCCCGAGCAGCAGCGGCCCGAGGAAGGCGGTCGCCTTGCCGGAGAAGGCAAAGAAGCCGAAGAACTCGGACTCGTAGCGCTCGGGCGCGAAGCGGGCCATCAGCGACCGGCTCGCGGACTGCACGGGGCCGATGAACAGGCCGGAAATCAGGACCGCGACCCAGAACACGGCCTTGCTCGTTGCCACGACCGCGACGAAGGTGCACACGAACAGGCCGGCCAGGCTCCAGAGCACCGTCGCGCGGCCGCCGAGCCGATCGTCCAGGAGGCCGAACAGGAAGGCGCCCAGTCCGCCGGTGACGTTGAGCGAGATGGCGAAGAGGATGACTTCGCTCGTGTCCATCCCGAACGTCCCTGCGGCGTAGACGCCCCCGAAGGCCATCATCGTGATCAGGCCGTCGTTGTAGACCAGTCGAGCGAGCAGGAAGCGAACAAAGTCCTTGAACTCGCGGATGCGGCCAAAGGTGCGTCCGAGATCCTGGAAGGCCCGGCCGATGGAGGCCGCGCCGTCAGCGGCGGGCAAGCTGTGGCCAGCCGTTCGGTCGCGCACCAGCAGCAGCATCGGCAAACTGAAGAGCAGGAACCACCCGGCGACGAGGAGGTTCGTGGCGCGGACGTTGAAGCCGTTCTCGGTGCTCAATGACACCCAGGGCTGGGCGTCGCCGAGCCCGACCAGTCCGAGCAGCGCCAGCACAAGGCTGACGAGGCCGCCCGCATAGCCGATGCCCCAGCCGATGCCGGAAATGCGGCCTATCGTCGCTGGGGTCGATACCTGTGGCAGGAAGGCGTTGTAGAACACCATGCCGACCTCGAAGCCGATGTTCGCGACGACGAACAGGACGAGAGCCGCCAGCACGGCGTTGCCGCTTCCCGGAACGACGAAGGTGAGCCAGGCGGTTGCCCCGACCGAGATCAGGGTTGCCGCTGCCAGGAAGCGGCGACGGTGCCCTCCGCGGTCCGCCATCGCCCCCAGGACCGGTGAGACCAGCGCGATGATCAGGGAGCTGGTGGTGACCCCTCGCGACCACAGGACCGTGCCCCGGTCCGCGTTCTCGGCGAACGTCTGCGTGAAGTAGGTCGCGTAGATGAAGGTCACCACCAGGGTGGTGAAGGCGGAGTTGGCCCAGTCGTAGAGACACCAGGACGCCACCGACCTGCGGCGGACGGCGGTTTCCGCTGCGCTGCCGCGTGTCCCTAGAACGGCTCGTCCTCCCACCAGGGGAAGTAGGACGGCATGTCCGCGCTCACCTTCAAGGGGAACTCGGCGGGTCGCTTCTCGAGGAAGGATGTGACGCCCTCCCTGGCGTCGGCGCTCCGGCCGCGAGTGTAGATGCCCTTCGATTCCACCCGGTGCGCGGCCATCGGCGACTCGGCGTCGAGGGCCTTCCACAGCATGTGCCGGGTGATCGCGACCGAAACGGGCGAGGTATTGGCCGCGATCTCGCTCGCCAGCTCACGGGCGGCAGGTAGCAGCTCGTCCGGCGGCAGGACGCGACTGACGAGTCCCGCCTCGAACGCTTCCGAGGCCGGGAAGACGCGGCCTGTCAGCGTCCACTCGGAGGCTCTGCCCATGCCGACGAGGCGGGGCAGGAAGTAGCTGCTACAGGCCTCGGGCACCATGCCCCGGCGCACGAAGACGAAGCCCATCCGCGCCTCCGTCGAGGCGAGACGGACGTCCATCGGCAACGTCATCGTGATGCCGACGCCGACCGCCGGGCCGTTGATCGCGGCGATGATCGGTTTGCGTAGGTCGTAGATCCGCAGCGACAGTACGCCGCCGCCGTCCCGGTAGTCGTCGAGGTCGGCGTTGGAACGGGCGAAGGTGTCGCCGCCGGAGGACAGATCGGCACCGGCGCAGAAGCCCCGCCCTTCGCCGGTGATGATGATGGCGCGGACGTTGTCGTCCGTGTCCGCGCGGTCGAAGGTGTCCATCATCTCCGCCATCATCTGGCCATTGAAGGCGTTGAGACGCTCGGGCCGGTTCAGCGTGATCGTGAGGACGCCGTCCTCGAGTTCCTGGCAGGTCGCGCGGTCGTGCGGTTCAGGGGCCATTTGGTCCTTCAGTCTCCTGGCTTTCGTGTTTCAGGGTCAACCGGCGCTCCCGTCTGCCGGGGTTACACCGGGTACGGGGAAGCGCAGGCAGAATCGTTCGATGTCACGGCGCATGGCTTCGAGTCGCTCCTCGTCGCTGTGGCGTCGCAACGCGTCCACGATCCACTCGGCGAGAAGCTTCATCTCGGCCTCCTCCATGCCGCGCGTGGTCGCGGCCGGGCTGCCGAGGCGGATGCCGCTGGGTCGCAGCGGCGGCCGCGGATCGTCCGGAATCAACTGCTTGTTGACGGTAATCGACACCCTGTCCAGGGTCTCCTCGGCGACCCTGCCGTCGATGCCGAAGCTCTTCTCGGAATCGAGCACCATCATGTGGTTCTCGGTGCCGCCGGTGACCAGTTCGGCGCCCCGCTTCATCAACTCGTCCGCCAGCACCTTGGCGTTGGTCAGCACTTGGCGCGCGTAGACCGCGAACTCCGGTTCGAGCGCCTTGCCCAGGGTGATCGCCAGGGCGGCCACGGCGTTCATGTGTGGTCCGCCCTGCAGGCCCGGAAAGACCGCCTTGTCGATCTTCAGGCGGTGTTCCGCTCGGCACAGGATAAGGCCGCTCCGGGGCCCGCGCAGGGTCTTGTGACCGGTCGTCGTCATCACGTCGAAGCCGTGGTCGAGCGGGTTGTCCATCGCGTTGCCGGCGATCAAGCCGCCGATGTGCGAGACGTCGGCCATTGTCAGCGCGCCAACATCGTCCGCGACCTGCTTGAACTCGCGGTAGTCGTAGTCCCGCGGGTAGGACGAGTAGCCGCAGAGGATCATCTTCGGCTTGTGCTCGCGGGCCTGGGCGAGCAGGGCGTCGAAGTCGATCGCGCCCTTGTTGGCCGGGTCGGTCCGGTAGCGGATGAAGTTGAAGACCCGGCCCATGTGGGACACCGGCGCGCCGTGGGTGAGGTGGCCGCCGTGCGACAGGTCCATTGCCAGCACCGTGTCGCCCGGATCGAGGAAGGCGAAGTAGGCGGCCTGGTTCATCGGCGAGCCGGACAGCGCCTGGACGTTCGCGTGTTCGGCCCGGAACACCCGGCAGGCGCGCTCGATCGCCAGGCGCTCGACCTCGTCCGTGAACTCCTGGCCGCCGTAGTACCTGCGGCCGGGATAGCCCTCCGCGTACTTGTTCGTCAGCACCGAGCCGTTGGCCGCGAAGACCTCCGGGTAGGTGTAGTTCTCAGACGGGATGAGCTCGACGCCGCGCCGTTCGCGCTCCTCCTCGCCGGCGATCGCCGCCCACACCGCAGGATCGTTGCGCGCGAGCGCCTGTCGGTTCGAATCCACTACGCGGTTGACCGCCTGCGATCTCGGCGGCCGCTGGCGGTACCTACTTGAGGGCCGCCTTCGCGGCCTCGAGCAGAACAGTCTCCGGGAGACGGACCCTGAAGTCCGGGTTTACGTAGTGGAAGGCGATCCGGCCGTCCGTGTCGAGCACGAAGACGGCGGGCACTGGCAGCATGTGGTGATCGTCGCCTGCGTACTCTTCGAGGTCGAGCTGGTAGCTCTCCCGGTAGGTCCGCACCATCTCCTCGTTGCGGAAGGCGATGCCGAACGCCTGCGAGGCCGCCATCCCCCGATCCGAGAGGAGGCGGTACTTCAGCTCGTTCTTGTCGACGGTGGCGTGCAGTTGCGCGACGATGTCCGGTGACACCGCGAACAACTGGTAGCCGAGGTTGATCAGATCCTGCTCTATCTCCTGCAACTGACCCAGCTGCGTGTTGCAGTACGGTCACCAGCCGCCGCGGTAGAAGATGAGAATCGTCGGCTGGGCCCTGGCCGCGGCGGCCAGGTCGACGACGCCGCCGTCGGCGGCGGGGAGTTCGACTGCGGGAACGGCGCTGCCGACCAGGAGCGGCCGGACTTCCTCCGCGGTCGTCGGCACGTCTGCGGGAAGCGCGGGAGAGGCGCAAACCAGGGCCGCGCCAGCCAGGAAAGCTCTCGTTTTCATGGCCCGGAGCGTAACACGCGGGCGGCCTGCCGGCGCTCACGAATCTCGTCCCAGGGGACCACGCCGGTGCGCGCCGCCCAGTCGTTCCAGAGAGCGGCGAGGGCGGCGACCCGCTCCGGTTTCGCCGGTGCCAGATCGTTCGCCTCCGTCCGGTCCGTCACCAGGTCGTAGAGCTCCCATTCACCGGGATAGCGGGACACGAGCTTCCACTTGCCGGAGCGTACGGCGCGGTTGCCCTCGTGTTCCCAGAACACCGCCTCGCGTTCGAGCGGCTGGTCCTGGAACGCCGGCAGCAGGCTCGTTCCCTCGACCGGAATCGAGTCGTCACCGGCTCGGCTGCTCGGGTGGGGCGCACCCGCGGCG
Source organism: Acidobacteriota bacterium (assembly GCA_028875725.1). NCBI lineage: Bacteria > Pseudomonadati > Acidobacteriota > Acidobacteriota bacterium. Next base: position 1,917,941 of record JAPPCR010000006.1, on the reverse strand, counting down.
TCGAGCGCGGTGGCCATCAGGTCGATGACGTGGGCGGTTTCGCGCACGATGCCGCCGCCGTCGGCGATCCGCGCCGGCCAGTGGACGATCAGCGGCGAGGCGATGCCCCCTTCGTGGACCCAGTGCTTGTAGAGGCGGAACGGGGTGTTGCTCGCGTGCGCCCAGTGGGGGCCGTAGCTCTGGTAGCTCGACTCCGGCCCGGGCAGCACGCTCGTGTCGTTGCCGACGGCCACCGGGCTGCCGTCGAGCGCCTGACGCGGGATCGAGAGGCGGCCTGTCCACCGGTCCGTCAGGACTTCGGCGCAACCGCCGTTGTCGGCCAGGAACAGGATCAGCGTGTTGTCGAGACGGCCGGTCTCCTCCAGCGCCGCGACGACCTCGCCAATGCCCCGATCCATGCGGTCGATCTGCGCGGCGTAGACCTCCATCGCGCGCTCGAACCAGGGCCGTTCCTCGCCGGGAACATCCGCCCAGGCGGGTACGCGCGGGTCGCGCTCGGTGAGCGGCCAGTCGGCGTCTATCAGCCCGAGTTCGATCAGCCGCTGGCGCCGGTCGGCGCGGATCGCGTCCCAGCCGGCGGCGTAACGGCCCCGGTAGCGGGCGGTGTCTTCCGGCAGCGCGTGCAGCGGCCAGTGGGGCGCGGTGTGGGCCACGTAGAGGAAGAGCGGATCGTCGCTGCGTTCGCCCTCCGCGTGGTCACGCACGAACCGCGCCGCGTGCTCGGAGATTGCGTCCGTGTAGTAGTAGACGGGGGCTTCGGGGTTGTTCGGCGGCGTGAGTTCGACGGGTTCGTTGTCTTCGGTGAGGGAGATCGGGTCGTAGAAGCTGCCGGCGCCATGAATCGTGCCGTAGAAGCGGTCGAAACCACGTTGCCGCGGCCAGTTGTGGATCGAGGTGAGCTCGTCATTGCCGCTCCAGTGGCCCACGTGACGAGTGACGTGCCACTTCCCCGACATGTAGGTGCCGTAGCCGGCCTCGCTGAGCGCCTCGGCGATCGTCACCGCGTTGGCGGCGAGGTCGCCGCGGTATCCCGGCAACCCGTCGTCGCCCATCATGTGGCCGACGCCGGCCTGGTGAGCGTAGAGGCCGGTCAGCAGGGACGCGCGGGTCGGGCAGCAGCGGGCCGTGTTGTAGAAGTGGCTGAAGCGCAGGCCGTTGGCGGCCAGGCGATCGAGGTGCGGAGTTCCGATCTCGCCACCGTAGCTGCCCAGGTCGGAGAAGCCCATGTCGTCCGCCATGATGAGGACGATGTCGGGCCGGGGCGGGGCGTCGATACCGCGGCAACCGGAAAGCGCCAGGGCGATTGCCGCGACCAGCACGGGGACGATGGTCGGCCCCCGAAACCGAAGGAGATCGACGGCGGGCTTCTTGCATGGTGAGATAGACCTGTATTGCACGAATCCAGTGTACTGAGTCCCGGATAGCAGCGGAGGATGTCTTGCGGTCAGTCCTGTCCAGACTGGAGTGCGACGGAAGCCGGATTGGCGGAGTCCTTGCCGCCGCGGCGCTCCTCTTGCTCGCTGCGCCGCTTCAGGGTCAGCGCCTGCTGACGCTGATTCCGCAGGCGACCCAGCCGGCAACGGTCTCCGTCCAGGACTTCGCGCCGGAGATTCCCTCCATCGCCGTCCAGGTCGACATGGAGCTGCTTCGCACGGAGCCGGTCCGGCTGGAGCTGCCGACGCCGAATGGCCTGGTGCTGGAGGCGGAACTCAGCGTCTTCGAGGATCGGGGCGGCGGCGACCTGATGTGGTCGGGCGGTCTTCCGGGTGCCGGTCATGACAGCGTCGTCCTGACCGTCGAGGGTGGCCGTCTGGTCGGCTGGTTCGGTGAGCCCGGCGGTGTCCGATATCGGATCAGCGCCCGGCCCGACGGTGGCGGTGAGATGGCTTCGAGCTTCGGCCTGCCCGGGCGCGAGCCCGAGGCCTTCTGCCCGGTGGGCAGCGATTCCGATCCGCGATTGCGTGAGCAGGCACGCCTTCCGGCCGAAGCGATGGCCGTCGATCTGCCGGCGCGAGTGGCTGCGCCACAGAACCACGAACAGCTCGACATCCTGGTCGTCTACACCAGGGCGGCGGCTTCGACCTGGGCGGATCGGGGAGGCGCCCGAGCGGCGATTCGAAGTGCCGGGGACTACCTGAACATGGTCCTGCGGAACGGCAACATCGGGGTGAGCGCGAGAATCGTCCACATGGCGCAGCTCTCGGGCCTGGACCGTGTCGGCAGAGACGGCACCGGTCTGTACGGCACCTCGATCATCACGCAATTGCGGTGGGACGGGGAGGTGCTGCGGCTGCGGCGTGAACACGGCGCCGATCTGGTTCATCTCTTCACCGGGGAGTCGCCGTGGGCGCTTGGAGGCGCGTGCGGCCAGCACTACCTTTTGGCACGGGCGGACGGCGCGGAGGAGTTCTCGGAGTACGCCTACGGTTGGACCTCCAGCGCCTGTTCGGACGATGGGCCGATCTTCGCCCACGAAATCGGCCACGGCCTGGGCGCCCACCACGACCCGGAGAACGGCGGTTCTCCCCAATTTGCCTTCAGGCCGTACGCCTTCGGGCACGGCAATCTCGATCGCATCCCGAACGTCGGGACGATCATGAGTTACACCGGCCAAGGCGAACCGTACCTGTCGAGCGTACGCGTCAAGCCGCAGGGCCGGGTGATCGGCATCGCGAACGAACGGGAGAACGAGCGCGCTCTGCGGGACAGCATCCACCTCGGCGTCCGCTACGGCGACTTCGTCGACGCCTTGCCGCAGGACGCTCCCGCGGCGCCGACGGACCTGGTGGTCCGGATGGCCGGCGACATCTCGGTGCGGCTGCTCTGGCAGGACAACGCGCCCGACGCGGATGGCTACGAAGTAACGTACTGGCAGCCCGGTCGAACGGGAAATCTGCCGACGCGACGGTTCGAGGAGCGGAGGTCGGCGACCCTCGATCTTCCGGTGGCCGACCCGGGCACGCGCTACTTCTTCTTCGTCAGGGCGGTCAGGGGGGAGAGCACCTACTCGGCGAGAAGCAGCACGGTCACGCTGGTCGTTCCGGGCGCGGCGCCGGCCCCGCCTTCGGGACTCGCCTGGCGCCCGGTCGTGGAGGAGGATCCCATCCGCGCGGGGACGAACTCGGCGCGTGTGAGCTGGGTCGACAACTCGGACAACGAGAGTCTCTTCGAGGTTCAGCTCCTGTACCGGGGAGTGCTGCAGCGGCGGAAGTGGGTCTCGGCGAACAGCGAATCGACGCTCCTGACAAGCCTCTTCCCGGACATCTCCTACAGCGTTCGGGTGTACGCGCATGGCATCGCCGGGACCTCTGCCAGCAGCCTCCTCGTCCTGGAATCGCCGCCCATGCCGGGGCCCAGGGCCGTCTCCGACCTGACCGCCAGGGTGACGGGCGATACGTCCGTTCGTCTGACGTGGCGCGACAACTCGTCCGACGAACTGGGCTTCCGGGTCCTGGCGCTCGTCTCGGGCTGGTTCGGCCTGTTCGAGACCGATGCCAACAGCGAGGCGATCGAGATCGAGGGGCTGGCCCGCGGCGGCGGCTACCTCTTCTTCGTCCTGCCGTACAACGACGCGGGCGTTGGCGAACGCAGCTACGCGAGGTTGGGCTTGGGCGAGGCGGGCCGCGGTCCGGCGGCGCCGACCAGGCTCAACTGGGGCGTGGACGGCGGCGTGGCCAGGTTGACCTGGAGAGACAACTCGCGCGGAGAGACGGGTTTCGAGGTCCAGTTGCGGCCCGAGTACGACCGGCAGGACACCACCGTGGTGGGTGGCGGCCGTTGGACGCGGGTTGCTCTGGTCCCGGCTGGCGCCACTTCGTTTGAGTTGGCCCGGAGCGAAGCCCTCGACTATCGCGTCTTCGCCTACAGCGACGCCGGCTACTCGCGCGCCAGCAACACGGTCAGGGGAATGCCGGTGCCGAGCGGCGATCCGCCGGAGGAGGAGGATGGCGGCCTGATGGTCATTCCGTCGGGCGAGACGTCGGTCGAGTTGATCTGGACCGGCAGGTGGGCGCGACCGGCGCGGGGCACGCTCGTCATCGAGGCCCGGAATCCGGCGAGCGGGTGGATGGAGGTCGGCAGGTCGGAGGCCACGGCAGGGGGAACGATGATCGCAGGTCTCGAGCCGGAGACTCCCTACACGTTCCGGCTGCGGTCCGGGGCCGCGGACTACTCTCCGGAGGTCAGCGCCACCACCGGCGCCTTCCAGGGCGCCTGCCGGGAAGGGCCGGACTACCTCTGTCTTCGTGATGGACGCTTCGAGGTGCGGGCGCACTGGAGCAGGCCGGACGTGCTGGAGGAGTTCGGCGCGGGTTCGGCCGTGCCGGTCGCCATCTCGGACGAGTCCGGGCTGTTCTGGTTCTTCGAGTCCGAGAACATCGAGCTGGTCGTCAAGGTTCTCGACGGGACCGCGATCAATGGCAGCTACTGGGTCTTCTTCGGCGCCCTGTCCGACGTCGAGTACTGGATCACGGTGAGAGACGCGATTACGGGAGAGCGGCGGACGTACCACAACCCGCCGAAGGACGTCTGCGGCCAGAAGGATCTTCTGGCCTTCACCGATACGGCCGCCGCGACGGGTCCGCCGCGTGCTGCCGACACCGGTGCGGGCCGCCCGGGATTCGACCTCCTGCGGATGAAGGTGGCGTCCCTCGATCCTGGCGGTATCGAACTCGCCAGTGACGGCACGGGCCACTGCGAGGCAAGTGACGAGCGACTGTGCTTGCGCGACGACCGGTTCGCGGTCGAAGTCGACTTCATCGACCCGAACGTCGATGCGGACGGGCCACGGGCCGCCGGGGTGATCCCGTCGCTGACGACGGGAAAGACGGGCTTCTTCTGGTACTTCAGCCCCTCGAACGTCGAACTGGCGGTGAAGATTCTGGACGGTCGCGGCGTGAACGGCAGCTTCTGGTTCCTGTACGGCGGTCTCTCGGACGTGGAGTACACGATCACGGTGACCGACACGTTGACCGATAGCGTTGCGACCTACCGGAACGAGGCGGGGAGCATCTGCGGTGAGATCGACATCGATGCCTTCTGAGCTGGATCGCGACACGTACCGCGGCCTGATCGGCCAGTTCGCGACGGGCGTCACGGTGGTGACGACGAACGTGGACGGCCGGCTCCATGGAATGACGGCGAACGCCGTCTGTTCGCTCTCGCTCGAGCCGCTGCAACTCCTCGTCTGCGTCGACCGGGAGTCGAACTGCTACCAGCAGATGCAGCGGGCGGAGGCTTTCGGCCTCAGCATCCTGGCGTCCGACCAGGAGGAGATCTCGAACGTGTTCGCGCGCACGACCGAGCCGGCCGCGGGTTCGCTGCTGGGCATTGCGTTCCGGCAGGGCGGCCTGGGCGAGCCCCTGATCGAGAACGCGCTGGTCCACATCGAATGCCGGATCGCGGAGCGGATCGACGGCGGCGATCACATCATCGTGATCGGCGACGTCGTCGCCGGCGAACGGCTGCGCGACGCGGAGCCGTTGCTGTTCCACGGCGGCCGCTACGCCCGCCTGACAGCAGGCTGACGCGGGCGAAGGCTGCCGTCAGGCGACTAGGGGACAGCTCGGGTCAAACTCCCGGTCCAGCGCGGCCAGCTCGACGATCGCCTCCTGGATGACCTGCTGGGGCGTCGCCCCCTGTTCCACCCGGCGCAGCCACTGGATCGCCGGATTGCCGTTGGCGAGGACAGCCTCGATCGGCTGGAGGAGCGAAGCGAAGCCGTGACGATTCGCGGTCTCGGCGACATCGTCGAGCATCGACCGGGTCCAGTCCCTGAACGTGAGACTCCTGCCGTCGACCCAGTTCACGGCGACCGCGTCCAGGCTGCCGGTGCCGGCCGCGCGCTCGTTGGCGGCGGCCAGCTCTTCGAGCGCCGTTGAGGGCCGTTCCCGCAGAGGATCGAGGTCGGGCCGTTCCAGCACCTGCCAGACCCGGGCCTCGTAGAGCGCCGTGACCGCCTGCAGAATGTGGGGATCGCTGATCCGGTCGCAGATGCGAAGCTCCAGGCGATCCAGTTCCCTGGGTGTCGCCGGCCCGTTCGGCCTGATGCCGAGCCAGAGGTGGCGCTGGTTCTGCATCGTGCCGGTTTCGAGCTGTTCGTCCATCCAGATCGCGAACGCGGCTGCGTCGGGGAAGAAGGGCACGCGCTCCGGGGTCAGGGGGAAGCGAAGCCAGCGGCTTGAATGCTGTCCGGTCGGCTTGCCGGCCAGAAAGGGCGACGCCGCGGTCAGGGCCAGGAAGATCGCCGCCTCGAGCCGCAGCACCCGGTAGGCGCGGAGCAGCTCGTCCGGTTCGTCGATGCCGAGGTTGATGTGGGTCGAGGCGGTCACGACCCGGTTGCCGTACGTGTCCCGGATGTAGCGGTAGTAGGGGTTGTCCGGGTCGGAGAAATGGAAGGAATCCGGGTCGGCCAGGGACAGCGCGCCGCCGGGTATCAGCGTGCAGCCGTGCTCGGCTTCCAGGTAACGGCGCAGGGCGCAGCGCTTTGCCATCAGGCGGTCGATCAGGACCTGGTAGCTGCGGTAGGGCGCCGTCGTGAACTCGACGTTCCGGCCGTCCGGCTCGGTCGTGTAGCCGTCCATCGCGGCCTTGACGTGGGCCGAGAGCGGGAGCACTTGACCGTCGGCGGTGCCGGTGTAGACCTCCTCCTCGAGGCCCTTCAGTAACTGCCGGTGCAGCGATAGTTGGTCTGCGGTCATCTAGCTGCGGGGCCGGTCAGGAAACTGATTCTAGCCGCATCCTGCGGCTCGTTCGAGCAATTGCTACGATCGCCGCCCATGGAGATACAGGGCAGGAACTGCGTCGTCACCGGCGGCGCCAGCGGCATTGGCAGGGCGCTCTGCCGGCGGTTCGCCGCCGACGGTGCGCGGGGAGTCGTCGTCGCCGACCGCGACGGCGACGGCGCGGCGGCGGTGGCGGAGGAGATCGGCGCCGCAGCGATCGCCGTGACGGTCGACGTGGCGGTCGAGAGCGAGGTCCAGGACATGGTCGCCCGCGCGGAGACCACCTTCGGCGACATCGATCTCATCTTCTCGAATGCCGGCATCGGTACCGGAGGCGGCGTCGAGGTGAGCGACGAGGGTTGGCAGAACATCTGGGAGATCAACGTGATGTCCCACATCTTCGCGGCCCGCGCCGTGCTGCCGAAGATGATCGAGCGTGGCGAGGGCTACATCGCGAGCACGGCCTCGGCGGCCGGCCTCCTGTCGCAGATCGGTTCGGCGCCCTACGCGGTGACCAAGCACGCGGCCGTGGCCCTGGCCGAGTGGATCGCCATCACTCACGGCAACGACGGCATTCGTGTCTCGGTCCTCTGTCCGCAGGCGGTGCGCACGGCGATGACCGCGAGGGGCCCCGGCGTTGCCGGTGTCGACGGAATGATGGAAGCGGAAGAGGTGGCCGACATCGTCGTTCGGGCGATCGACCAGGAACGGTTCCTCATCCTGCCGCACCCGCAGGTTCAGGAGTACATGCGCCGCAAGACGGCCGACTACGACCGCTGGCTCAACGGCATGAGACGGCTGCGTGAGCGCTTCCTGGCCGGCGCGTAAGCGCCGCCGACACCTTCCCAGGAGCACCGAGAATGAAGCTTGCCCTTGAGTTTCCGAGTGTCGTGTACCGCGAGGGACCGGAGGCCATCGCCCGCCTTGCCGCCGCGATGGACGAGATCGGCTTCGATCAGCTCGACATCTTCGACCACGTGGTCATGGGCCATGACACGGAGGGTCGGGAAAAGAACCGCTATCCGGCAAAGATGCCGATCATGGAGGCGTTCGCCACCCTCGGCTACATGGCGGCATGCACCTCCCGGATCGGGCTTGGCACCGAAGTCCTCGTGCTGCCGCAGCGCGACCCTGTGCTGACCGCCAAGCAGGCGGCGACCCTGGACACCTTGTCCGGCGGCCGCCTGCGCCTGGGCCTCGGCGTTGGCTGGCAGGAGTCGGAGTACGAGGCCCTGGGCCACGATTTCAGGAACCGCGGCCGGCGCATGGACGAGGCGATCGCGGTGCTCCGCGCCTGCTGGAGCCAGGACCCGATCGACTTCGAGGGCGAGTTCTACCGGCTCCAAGCGATGGCGATGGAACCCAAACCGCCCCGAGGCGGAGCGCTGCCGATCTGGATCGGCGGCCATAGCGAGGCCGCGCTTCGCCGGGCCGGACGGCTCGGCGAAGGCTGGATGGGAGTCGCGTCGCCGGAGCTCTTCGAGAACGGCGCCCAGGCCATCGCGGCGGTCCGCAGGTACGCCGAGGAAGCCGGCCGCGATCCGGCGACGCTCGAGTTCCAGGCGCAGGTGTCGCCGCCGCCGCGGCCCGGCAACGAGAGCGACCGGACCTTCTACACGGAACCCGACCGTGTAGCCGCGGCCGCCTCGAAGCTTGGCGAGATGGGGTTCGACGGCGTGGCCCTGAACCTGACCGGCCTGTTCCTGGCAGGCGCCCGGACGGCCGAAGCGATGATCGACGGCGCCGCCGCGCTCCACGAGAAGCTGCGGGCCGAGTTGGGTTAGGCCGCCGCCTTCGCCTCGTCGCGGTTGCGCAGCCATTGCCGCATGACAGGTTGCGGGCCGAGATCGGCCTACTCGGAAGCCGCCCTCGCCTCGTCGCGATTGCGCAGCCACTGCCTGTAGGCGCCGATCATCAGCCAGCCGCCGGCCGCGAGGAGGCCGAGGGGCCAGTACTCCCATACCCGGTCGATGTCGTAGCCGAAGGTGTAGTCGAGCAGGGCCAGGAAGCCGATGATGAAGAGTCCGGCACCGGCCAGCAGGCCCAGTTGCCCGTTGGCTGGCGGTTTCGGGGCGTCCTGCAGTCCGAGGTCCGTGGCGAAGCCGCGCTCGATCAGGGAGGCCTGCCGATAGGCGTCGATCATGTTGAAGAGCCACACGAAGGCCACGACCATTCCCATCACGCCCTCCTCGGTGGCGAGATAGATGGAACCGACCGCCAGCAGGAAGAGCACGATCCCCCGCTGGTAGAGACCGTTGTAGATGTGGCCCAGCCCGGGGAAGAGGGCGAGGATGACGCTGATCACGTGGCGGGTTGTGAGGCTTCCCTGCGTCGACGTCGGCGGCGGCGGTGCAGACGTCTGGTCGGCGCCGGCCTGGGGTGGCGGCGGAGCGTCCGCTACGTGAGCCTGTTCATGGCCGGCGGTGTCGGTGTGGTCGGTCCGGGACAGGTCGTGTTCGCTCTCGGTACTCATGCGGAAGTTCCCTCCGTCGGGGTTTGTGGGCGGTCTCCACTCGTGGGCGGAGGACTGTCGTCATTGCCGGTATCGCTCCATGGCCACAGGCCGCCCAGTTTGCGGGCGGCCTCGGACGACGAGTCGACCGCGCTCTGAAACCAGGCGCTCACGCGGTCGGTGGCCAGGACCAGGGGGTCGGTGAAGAAGCCGACCGGGGGGCGGAGATTCTGGACGGTGCCGAGACGGTGCGCGACCCCCGCCTGCATCGAGGAGCCGGCTTCGGCGACGGGCTCGAGCACGTGCTCGCCGGCCGCGGCGCCGAGGTTCGCGGCGGCCTTGCGGCCGGCGGCCACCGGGTCGCCGGGAAGCAGGGTCAGGGCAACCGCGAGCACGTAGCTGGCGGCGACCGCCGTCGCCGTCCGGGGCGGCGCGCCGGGAACCGCGGGCCGGTGCGCCGGGTTGCGTTCCGGGATCGTTCGCAACCGCTCCAGCAGAGCCGGTGACGGCTCGAGTTCGGATCCGATCAGCGCCTCGAGCTCCGCGGCTCGCGCCTCGCCATCGCGGTGGAGCGGCGCGCCGACGGCGATCTCGAGCAGTCCGGCCTGAAGTTCGGTGGAGACGGGCAAGTCGGCGCCAAGCTCTTCGATGCCCGGCATCCGTTCCGCGGGCGCCGCCTCCGGAGGGGTCGCCCTGGGTTGACGCTGGCGGCTCATCGATAGGCTCCACCGCGGGTCGGCGTGGAGTCACCGAGGGCCTGCCGCCTGCGGTCGATCCGGCGAATGAGTTCCAGGCGAGCGCGCCGCAATCTGGACTTCATCGTGCCCTCCGGAAGGTCGAGGAACGCGCAGATATCCGCGTAGCTCAGACCCTGCAGATCGCGAAGCGTCAGGATCTCGGCGAAGGGCTCCGGCAGCTCCTCGATGACCCCGTAGACCAGGCGCAGCTTCTCTCTTCGTTCCGCCCGAGCGGCCGGGTCGCTGCCGCTGGCCTGGTGCTTCAGAATCTCCTCCGAAACCACGACCGTCCGTCGTTCGGTCCGGGTCCGCCGGTAGTGGTCGATGCAGAGGTTGCGAGACAGGCGGAGGGTCCAGCCGGCAAGCGGCACGTCGCCGCGGTAGCGGCCGAGGTTGCGGTAGAGGCGCAGGAAGATCTCCTGGGTCAGGTCCTCGGCCTCGGCCCTGTTGCCGGCGAACTGGAAGGCGATGTTGTAGATGCGCCGGCCGTACCGTTCGATCAGCTCGGACCAGGCGTCGGCGTGGCCGGCGGCGGCGCGCCGGGCGAGGAACAGGTCGGGGTTGGGTTCTCGCGACTGTCGCTTGGAGGCCATCGTTCTCTGATCAGGAAGACGCATGATGCCCTGCCGAAGTTTCCTGTGGGGCGCCCGTGGATCCTGCATAATCCGTCGTCCCACCTGTTCCCGTCTCCGCCGGGCTTCGTCCGCGCTGGAGGGATCGCCATGCCCGAACGACGACGCATTCTGGTCACCAGCGGCCTGCCCTACGCTAACGGCCCGATCCACATGGGCCACCTGGTGGAGGCGGTGCAGACGGACATCTGGTGCCGGTTGCAGCGCATGCGCGGACACGAGTGCTACTACGTCTGCGCCGAGGACGCCCACGGGACGCCGATCATGCTGCGCGCCGAGCGCGAGGGAATCTCTCCGGAGGAGCTCATCGTCCGGCTGGCTGACGAGCACCTGGAGGACTACCGGGCGTTCTCGATCCACTTCGACAACTACTACACGACGCACTCGGCAGAGAACCGCAAGCTGGTCGAGGGAATCTACGAGCGGTTGCGCGACCGTGGATCGATCGACCGGCGGACGGTGCGCCAGTTCTACGACCCGGAGCGGGAGATGTTCCTGCCGGACCGCTTCATCAAGGGCACTTGCCCGCGCTGCGGGGCGAAGGACCAGAACGGCGACAGTTGCGACGTGTGCGGCTCGACCTACGCGCCGGCCGATCTGATCGACCCCCGTTCCATCGTGACCGGGGCCCTGCCGGTCGAGAAGGAGTCGGAGCACCTCTTTCTGCGCCTTTCCGACTACCGCGAGCTCCTCGAGGAGTGGGTCGGCGACGGCCGTCTGCAGACCGAGGTCGTCAACAAGCTCCGCGAGTGGTTCGATGACGGCCTGCGCGACTGGGACATCTCCCGCGACGCGCCGTACTTCGGCTTCGAGATTCCGGATGCGCCGAACAAGTACTTCTACGTGTGGGTCGACGCGCCGATCGGCTACATGGCCAGCTTCCGCCAGTACTGCGATCGGAACGGTGTCGATTTCGAGGACTTCTGGGGACCGGACAGCGACGCCGAGCTGTACCACTTCATCGGCAAGGACATCCTCTACTTCCACTGCCTGTTCTGGCCGGCCATGCTGCACGGCGGCGGCTACCGTACGCCTTCCTCGGTCTTCGTTCACGGCTTCCTGACCGTCGACGGGGGCAAGATGTCGAAGTCGCGCGGCACCTTCGTCATGGCGCGCACATACCTGGAGCACCTCGATCCGGAAGCCTTCCGCTACTACATCGCGGCCAAGTTCAGCAACGGCCTCGCCGACATCGACCTCAACCTGGAGGACTTCGTCCTGCGGGTGAACTCCGATCTCGTCGGCAAGGTGGTGAATATCGCCAGCCGCTGCGCCGGCTTCCTGCACCGGCAGTTCGACGGCCGGCTGGCGGCGGCGCTCGACGCGCCCGAGCTGGCGGCGGCGGCCGCCGCGGAAGCCGAGGAGATCGCCGAGCTCTACGAAGGCCGCGACTACAACCGGGCGCTCCGCCGCGTCATCGCGCTCGCCGACCGCGCCAACCGCTACATCGACGAGCGGCGGCCCTGGGAGGCGGCGCGCGATCCGGAACGCGCCGCGGAAGTGCAGGCCGTCTGCACCACGGGCCTCGAGCTGTTCCGGCAACTGGTCGTGTTCCTGAAGCCGGTCGTGCCGGCGATCGCCGGGCGGGCAGAGTCCTTTCTGCGGACGGGTTCCCTGGTCTGGGAGGACGTTCACACGCCGCTGCTCGACCGCGAGATCGGTCCCTTCGAGCCGCTGCTCACGCGGGTGCGGCCCGAGCAGGTGGCGGCGATGATCGCGGCTTCGGGTGAGGACGGTGCCGGGTGAGGCGATGACGGCCGCCGCCACCGCGGTCACGGCAGACCGTCTGACCAAGGTCTACAAGGTTTACGCCAGCCCCTGGGGGCGGCTGCGGGAGGCGGTGACGAGACGGCCTGCCCACATGCCGTTTCGGGCGCTTGACGACGTCAGCTTCGAACTGCCGGCCGGGGAGGGGCTGGGCGTGGTGGGGGAGAACGGCGCCGGTAAGAGCACCCTGCTCAAGATCGTCGCGGGGGTCACCCGGCAGACCTCGGGCAAGCTCGACGTCCAGGGCCGGGTCGCCTCGATCCTGGAACTCGGCTCGGGGTTCCACCACGAGTTCACGGGCCGCCAGAACATCCGCCTGAGCGCCGCGATCGTGGGGCTGGACGAACGCGAGCTCAGGGAGAGGACCGGCGACATCATCGAGTTCAGTGAGCTGGGGCCGGCGATCGACCAGCCGGTGCGTTCGTACTCGACCGGAATGACGATGCGGCTCGGCTTCTCGATCGCGGTCCAGGTCGAGCCGAACATCCTGGTCGTCGATGAGGCGCTCTCGGTCGGTGACGGCTACTTCCAGAAGAAGTGCATGGACCGGTTGCAGGCCTTCGTCGCCGGAGGCGGCACCCTCCTGTTCTGCTCGCACGCGATGTACTACGTCACCGCGTTCTGCCAGGAGGCGCTGTGGCTCCGCCAGGGCGAAGTGGCCGCGGCGGGCCCGGCGCTGCGCGTGGTCGGCGAGTACGAACGGTTCCTGATGGCCAAGAGTGGCGAGAGTGTCCAGGAGAGCGATGGAGGAGCCGATCCGGCAAGCGCCCTGGCGCGAATCGTCTCCATCCGGCCCCACGGCGCCGCCCGGCGCCGGGCTTCGGAGCCCTGGGCCCTCGAGATCGAGTGGGAGAGCCGGGAAGAGGAATTCGGCTTTCACCTGGCGGTGGGCCTCGACACCGCGGACGGCGTCCAGGTCTGCGCGTTCACGACCGAGCGGGCCGGCCTTTCGCCGGTCAGGGGGCGAGGCAGCCACCGGGCGGTGGTGACGGTGCCGCGGCTGCCGATGACGAAGGGGGACTACTCGGCCTGCGTGTTCCTGCTGGACGAGGAGTCCCTGCACGTCTACGACCGCAAGGTGGCAGCGAACGTGCTGGAGATCGAGGCCGGACGTTTTGAGCCGAGCCTGTTCGACGTGCCGCACGAGTGGGAACTCGATGGTCGGCGGTCCGGAGTATCCGGGGAGGACGCTTCATGAAGGTACTCGTCACACGGCCGATTCCGGAGCCGGCGGTCGAGCGGTTGCGGGCGGAACCGGGGATCGAGACGTGGATGCTCGAGGAGAACGTGGCTCTGGACCGCGCGACGCTGCTCGACGCAGCCGCCGACGCCGACGTGATTCTGGCCCTGCTCACGGAGCGGATGGACGCGAAGCTCTTCGACCGGGCGAGCAACCTGCGCATGGTCGCGAACATGGCGGTCGGCTTCGACAACGTCGACACCGAGGCGGCGGAGGCCCGCGGCATCTGGGTCACGAACACGCCGGGCGTGCTCGACGGCGCCACCGCCGACCTGGCGATCGCGCTGCTGCTCGCGGCGGCTCGTCGATTGCCGGAGGCCGAGCGTTTTCTGCGTGCCGGCCGCTACCGGCGCTGGGGGCCGATGCTGCTCACCGGGCAGGAGGTTCACGGCCGGACGCTCGGCATCCTCGGAATGGGTCGCATCGGCGAGGCGGTGGCCCGCCGCGCGCGCCTCGGGTTTGAGATGGAGGTCCTGTACTGGGACGAACGGGGCCGGCCGGAGCTCGAGCGCGAGCTCGGCGCGCGGCGTACCGACCTGAACGAGTTGCTCGGCGCCGCCGACTTCGTCTCCATCCACCTGCCGCTGACCGACGGGACGCCCGGCCTGATCGGCCGGGACGAACTCGCCCGGATGAAACCGACCGCGGTGCTCGTGAACACGGCCCGCGGGCCGATCGTCGACGAAGCCGCGCTGGCGGAGGCACTCCGCTCGGGCACGATCTGGGCCGCCGGTCTGGACGTCTTCGAACGCGAACCGGAGGTCCATCCGGACCTTCTCGACCTCGACAACGCGGTCCTGTTGCCTCACATCGCCAGCGCCTCGATCCCGACCCGCCTGGCCATGGCCCAGCTTGCCGTGGACAACGTCCTCGCTCTGCACCGCGGCGAAGACCCGCCGACGCCGGTCGTCCGCGGTACGCGCTGAGGTCGAACCCGGGTGGCGCGTTCTCGCGCCACCCGCGTCACAGTCCGAGCGGCCGTCTTCGGGCGGTCGGATGTCACCCGCCCGCGTGGGGGCAGGGCGAGGGGGTCCCGGACGGCCGCTCACCCCCGCTTGGTGGATGTGGGGATGGGGTTCGCTTCGGTCGCCTGCGCTCCGTTAGGGCGGTGCTGGAGGGGATGTCGTCGGTAGTCGCTTGGCTCCAGCCCACCGGGACCCCCTCGCCCTGACCCCACACGGGCTGGACGTCGTCGTCTAGCCTCGGATGCGGAAAGAGCGGGCGACCCGGAAGCCTGTTTCGTCGGATGCGAAACCGGGTGCTTCGTGCTTTATCGGGGCGGGGTGGAGTTCTTGTGGCAGGAGCCGGAACGAACCCCCACAAAGGACTCGTCGTTCGTCGCCAGGACCCTCGGCGACCCACTCCCAGACGCTGCCCAGCATGCCGTGAAGGCCGAAGTCGTTCGCCTGCCGGTGCTCAGGGTGCTGGACGCGGCCGTCGGAGTTGCCGGCGTGCCAGCAGTGGCGGTCGATGGCCTCCGGGGTGGCGGTCCAGGGCGGCTGGTCGTCGGGGGTCGAGTGACCGAGGCATGCGTAGAGCCACTCTGCTCGGGTCGGCAGTCTCATCGGCTTGCGTGACACCTCGGCGTACCAGCGGCAGTAGGCGTCGGCCTGGTTCCAACTGATGCCGACGGCGAGATCCCGGTCACCGGAAGAGAGGGGGGATCGCCGGTGGTCGGGGTCGAAGGCTTCGAACTGCTCGTTCGTCACCGGCCACTTGCTGAGGTAGAAGGGCTGGACCGTCACCGTTCGTCCGTCGATCGGGACCTCGCCGCCCGGCACGAGCCAGAGGATCGTGCGCGGGACGTGGGCGTAGGAGCGGGGCAGCGGGTTGCTGCTGCTGGCCACGACCTCTAACCCGGGCTGCTTGCGCCGTTCAGGAAGGGCGGCTGCCGAAGACCTTTGGCGTCGGCATCCGGGCGCGGATCGACTCGAGTTCGTCGACGGTCACGGTCGAGATCCCGTTCTTGCGGCAGTGGGACTCGACCGAGCGCACGACCATGCCGCGGACGAAGGCCGGCACCCGCTTCATGCGAGCCTCGGCTTCGGGCTCCCAGGCGATACTGGTCGAACTGTCTTCGCCGTAGCGCGCGAGAGAGGCCAGCCCCGTGCGGTCGCCGAACGCCTGCAGTTGATCCGCGGTGAACGAGCCGGGCTCGTGGGTGCAGAGCGGATCCTCCGCCATCAGGTCGCCGGTCATTCCGAAGGCCCGCGCCCGGCAGCCGCCGCAGACCGTCGACAGTTCGCAGGAGCCGCAGCGGCCGCCGAGATCGTTGCGGCGCCGGATCGACTGGAAGAGGTCGGAGTCGTTCCACAGCTCCGAGAGCGTCGACCGTTTGAGGTTGCCGCCGAACACCGGCAGGTAGGGGCAGGGCGTGACGTCGCCGTTGGGTCGGATTCCCATGTAGTGGGTTCCGGCCGGGCAGCCGCCGGCGCCGCCGTCGTACGCCTTGAGGAAGGGCGAGTCCGGGTCCGCTGCGAGCAACTGGCGGACGTAGTGGGGCGCGCACTTCGCGTTGACGACCATGCGCCCGCGGTAGTTGCGCTGGATGGACGTCAGGGCGGCCAGCACGTCGTCGTAGTCGGCCGGTGACAGGTCCGAGACGAACTGGCCGCGGCCGGTCGGAACCAGGAAGTACAGGTTCCAGACCCGGGCCGCCAGTTCGCTGTAGGCGAACTCGGCGATCTCCTCGAGTTGACCCCGGTTGTGCGCCCCGGCCGTCGTCTGGATGATGAAGGGCAACCCCGCCGTGGCCAGGTGCCCGGCGCCGTCGACCGTGTTCTGCCAGGCGCCGCGAACCCGCCGGAAGCCGTCGTGGACCTCGGCGTCGAGGGCGTCTAGCGACAGGGCGAGACCGCGGACTCCCTCGCCGGCGAGAATCCGGGCCAGGTTCTCGGTGATGCGCACGCCGTTGCTGCCGACGACGACCCAGAGGTCGCGCTCTGCCGCGTAGCGCACGATCTCCAGGATGTCCCGGCGCAGCAGCGGCTCGCCGCCGGTGAGGATGACCAGGGCTTCGGGAGCGAACTCGCAGATGTCGTCGATCACCTTGCGGCACTCGTCGGTCGAGAGCTCCGAGCGGTCGGCGAAGTTCGCGGTCTGGACCAGAGGCTTGCCGCCGGCGTCGAGGTAGCAGTGCTCGCAGGCCAGGTTGCAGCGGTAGGTCAGGTTCCAGGAGATGACGTACGGACGCGCGAAGGCGGCCGGATTCACGCTCGGCTGCCGCTCCAGGGGTGACACCGTCATCGGTAACTCCAGGCGAGGTCAGGCGATGCCGAAGAACGAGCGGGCGCGTTCCAGGACGGCGGCGTCCACCTCTTCGTAGCCGTGGTCCTCGGCGAACTTCTCGATACCCGCGACCGCCGAGGCGCGGACGATGTCCGGAATGTTGGCGAGCCGCTCGCGGGCCTCGGCGGTCCATGGAATGCCCTCCGGGCCGCCGTTGCCGCTCTCGACCGGGCTGGCGTTCTCCCCGGCCCGTGTCCCGGTCATCGGAACGCCCATGTCGGCCAGCATGCCGGTGAACGGGCACTTCGACGCGGCCGCGGCCGTCTCGGGATCTTCCGTTGTGCCGATCTTCACGCCGAGCGAGCCGACCACCTGAGTCTCGTGTGGGTTCGTCATCATCGCCATCTCGGCTGAGCAGGCGGGGCAGGCGTAGACCAGTGCGACCGAGCCGCCCTCGGGGCCGATCGCGTGCTTGAGCTTCATCTGCTCGTCGCAGGGTACGCAGAGGAACTTCATCGGGTCTCCGGATCAGCCGGCCCGGCGCTCGGCGAGGCCGTTCAGGATTGAGTCGGCGGCGGTCTCGATGGCGCGGACCGCCGGCCCCCGCGGCAGCTCCGGGTCGCCGGCATCGGAGGCCGCGGCCAATCGCGGATCGAACGGTATCGAAGCGAGCACCGGGAGTCCAAGCTCTGATGTCGCGCCGGCAGAGCCGTCGAACAGGGTCCTGACCTCGTCGCAGCCTTCGCAGGAGTAGCCGCTCATGTTCTCGATCACGCCGAGAGTCACGTTTGGGGTTCGCCGCAGAGCGGCGGCCGACCGCGCCACGACGCCTCTTGCCAATGCGGTCGGGATGGAGACGAGGACGAAGCGGGCCCCCGGTCCGAGGACCTCGGCGTACTGGAGCGTGCGCTCGGCGCCGGGCGGCAGGTCGACCAGGAGCACGTCGAGACGCCCCCAGTCGACCAGCCCGAGCAGTTGTTGGAACAGGTTGAACTCGCGGGTGGCGCGCCAGACATGGGAGTCGCCGCGGGCGACGCTGGCGAAGTCCAGGTCCTCCGATTCCGGCACCGCGGAGCCCATCGACACGACGCCGAGTCCGGTCGAGGTGCGGGGCAGCGCCATGCCGCGCCCGCCCGGCAGCAGAGCCGTGTTCTCCAGGCCGGCGAGGCGCGCCTGGCAAGGGCCGTTCAGATCGGCGTCGAGCACGGCGCAGCGGCGGCCGCGGCGCTCTATTGCCAGGGCCAGTTGCATGGTCAGGGTGCTCTTGCCGACGCCTCCCTTGCCGGAGCCGATGGCGACGATGTGTTCGACGCCGGTCAGGGCCTCGGCGATGCGTTCCCGCTGCCGGCCGACCTGGCCGACGATGTCGGAACCGCCGTCATCGATCAGGTCGAAGTAGCTCTTCATCGCGGGTGCGAGAGTACCAAGTCCTCAAGCCGGAGCCGCGTCGCTCTCGTAGCGAATCGTCCTGGAGCCGGGCCTGAAGCCGTACTCCTCGAGGCGGCCGGCAGGAACTTCCGACGGATGGACCCGCGGCAGGTGGAGCGACCGCCCGGCATGGTCCGAGGCGACGGCGAATAGCGGGCGCACCAGCGCGGGAACGGGCGTCTTGCCGCCGAGGGCGAGCACCTCAAGCGGTGTCCCCGGCGGCGGGGTCGCCAGGAAGGGCAGGGGATTATCCGCGTCGCCGTCGCCCCGGTGGAGCAGGTAGGCCTCGAAGTCCCGATCGGTGGCGATCGCAAGACCTTGCGGCCGGTCACGGAGGTTCCGGATGCTCTGAGGAGCGCGCTGCCAGCAGCGGTCGAGCTCCGGGACGGCCTCGAAGTCCTCTTGCGAGACAAGCTCGGCGGCGGCGACATCGGCGACCAGGTCGACGCCACCGACCGGGTCGACGCCGCCGGCCGGCGCCTCGGCCGCGCAGGTGTAATCGGTCAGGACGTCCCGCCTTGTGAATCCGCAGGCTTCGAAGAAGCGGCGGCCGAGGGCGTCGTCTTCCGGTAGTTCGACGAGCATCAGGGTCGGTTCGAGGATGGCCATCTTCTGGCTCAGCGAAGTCATCATGTGGCGGCCGTGACCCCGGCGGCGGTGGTCCGGGTGGACGGCGACGTGGAGCACCAGGCTGGCGATCGGCTCCCGCTTCGCGGCGATGAGGACGCCGATCGGGTCGGATCCTTCGAAGGCGACCATGCAACTGCTGGTCCAGAGGTTCATCTCACGGCCCAGGCGCTTCATGTGGTCCACCGTCATGCGCCAGGGCCGGGCGCCGGCGCCGACGTTGCAGCGCTCGTAGGCGTCGACGATGAGGGGCACGTCGTCCGAACGGCAGAAACGGTAGGCGGTCACCCCGTTACTCCGTTGGCGGCGCCGCGGCGGTCGTCAGGCCGGTAGGGGAAGCCGCGGAGCCGCTCGGCTCCCGTGCGGGGACTCGGAGAAGCAGGAGGGTCACCATGGAGAAGGCGTACAAGCCGACGAACGTGGTGAAGGCCAGGTCGTAGCTGTGGAAACGATCGTAGACGTAGCCCGCGAAGGGGACGCCGAGTACCTGGATCGGCAGCAGCATGGGACTCATCAGGCCCATCACCCGGCCAAAGGAGCGGCGGCCGAAGCAGGCTCCTATCAGCGTTCCCCACAAGGGCATGATGCCGCCCATGCCGAGTCCGAAGACGGCGACGGCGCCGAGAACCGCCGGATAGCTCTCGGCCCCCAGCAGACCGCCGGCGCCGGAGCCCATCAGGCTGACCGCCAGCCACACGGCGCCGCGACTGCTGAGCCGGTCGCTGATCCAGCCGAACACGACCTTGCCCAGTACTCCCATGGCAGCGATCGTGGACAGGCAGAAGGCAGCGTCGACGGGCGGAAAGCCCAGGTCCGTCGCGTGGGCGATGATGTGCGTGAGGATGGCGGAGTTGGCGCAAAAGCACATCGACACGACGAGGACGATGACCCAGAAGTTGCGGTTCGCCAGCGGCTGCGTCCACTCCAGCCGTGGGCGCCTGGGCGGAGCGCCGTCGGCCGTGGGCAGGGGCGTTACCGGTTCCACGCCCACCGGTCCCTCCCCGGCCGCGGGCGCCGCGGTCCACTCGCCGGCCAGGGAGGTCGCTGCCCCGTCGGGGTGAAGGCCGATGTCCTCCGGGCGGTCGATCACCCAGCGCCGGACGGCCGGAAGGACGAAGAGCAGCGTCAGCGCGCCGTAGAGCACGAACGTACCGCGCCAGCCGATCAGGTCGATCAGCCGTGTCGCCACGGGTGCCATGACGACGCCCGAGAGCGAGATGCCCATCGTGGCGATGCCGAGAGCCATGGCGCGCTGGCGGACGTACCAGTTGGCGACCAGGGTGGAGGCGGTCACGCCACCGATCAGCGCCGCTCCCAGGGCCAGGAAGGTGCCGAGGACGAGGTAGAACTGGATCAGATTCTGGACCGTCGCGGTCAACAGCAGGCCCAGGGCCAGCAGCCAGGTGCCTGCGGTCATGATCCGTTTCGCGTGGCCCTGGTCCAGGGCGTGGCCCAGGAACGGCGCCACCAGGCCATTCGTCATGCCAAAGACGGCCACGCCGATGCCGACACCGGTCCTGCCGCCGCCGAACTCGGAGGTCAGGGCGACGAAGAAGGCGCTGAACGAGTAGAAACCGAACCCGATGGAGACGAAGAGCGCCAGGAAGGAAACGAAGATGATCTTCCAGCCGTGGAAGGGAGCGTTGGCCGGTGGCGTCCACGTCATGGTCGTAGCGCGGGCCTTCCGGCCCGCGATCCGGGCGCTCGCCGAGAAGTGGCGAGCGCCTGTCCTTCGACTAACCGGCGGTCTGCCCCAGCAGGTCGTCCAGCTTGAAGACCTCTGCCGCGTTCTCGCGCAGGAACTTCGGCCAGACGTGGTCCCGCAGCGGCAGGTCGTCCATCTCCGTGAAGATGCGCTCGTAGGAGAGGCCGGGGAAGTAGCCCGCGTACATGAACTTGTTCGGTCCCCGCTTGTTCGCGAACTCGATCACGTTGCGGGGGTAGTGCTTGGGCGCCCAGGCCGAGGTCGAGTAGTAGAGGTTGGGCCACTTGAGCATCAGCTTGACGCAGAGGTCGGTCCAGGGATCGCCGCCGTGCCGCATGACGACCCGGAGTTCGGGGAAGAACCAGGCGACTTCGTCGAGCAGACCGGGATGCTGGCACTTGTAGGGGACTCGCGGCCCCGGCACCCCGACCAGCATGTTGATCGGGATGTCGAGTTCGACGCACTTGGCGTAGATCGGGTAGAAGCGCTTGTCGTCGATCGGCACCTGGGGGTAGGCCAGGCACGGCGCGGCCGACGCGGCGCGGATGGCGGGGTGGAGGTTGACAGTCGCCTCTAGCGCGCGGACGCCGTCCATGCCGGCGTTCGGATCGACGCCGACGGCGCCGAAGAAACGCCCGGGGAACTCTTCGAACACCTTGAGCGCCGGTTCCGGGTTCTGGCCGCTGACGCCGATCTGGGCGATCCGGACGCCGAACGCGTCCATCATCGCAACGACGTCGGCTGCCGTCCAGGGCCTGTCCATGCGCCGTCCCGCATCCTTGAACAGGTACTGGGCCGGATGGTGGGAGAAGTCCTCCGTCCCGCGGTCGCGGCTGAGCCGGCGCACTGCCTCCATGCCCATGCCGGCGCCGCCGGCCGGGATGTCGAGGAACAGGTCCACGACGCCGATGTCCCTTGGTCTGCCCATGCTCACTCCTGATTCGGTTCCGGGTTGACGCCTGTGCTGCCCGCCGCGAGGACGACGACCTCGATGGCGGCCTCGCGTATCGTGACCGCGAGCGTGCGGCCGTCCGGGCTCACGCTCGGCTGGAGGGCTCCGATCGCGCCGGTCGTGACCTGCTCCGTCGTGCCGGTGGCGAGAGCCACCCGCCACACCTGGAAGGGCCCGAAGCGATCGTTGCGCGAGTAGAAGAGCGACGCGCCGTCGGCGCTCCACTCGGGCGCGCTGTAGGGCTCGCCGTTGGCGAAGGAGAGAACGGCCGTGGGGGTCCCGCCCGCGGCCGGCACCGTGTAGACGGTGACGCGTCCGTCCTCAAACGAGCGTCCGTAGAAGGCCAGCCGCTCGCCGTCCGGCGAGTAGCGGGCGCCCATCGCATAGCCCTGGAAGCCGTCGAGCGGGACGCGGACGGGGTCGGCGAGCGCGAGCCCCGTCGCGGGATCGACGGCGATCGTGTACACGGACCCCGGGTTCTCCTCGAGCGGCGGGCCGTGGCTGCTGAAGGCGAGCGCCCGCCCGTCCGGGCGCCAGTCCGGCTCGCCGGTGTCGGCGCCCGGTCCGAACCGCGTGAGTCGTGTGGGTCGCTCGCTCCCGTCAACCGGGACTAGCCATATGTCGTCGCTCTGCTCCAGGTGTCCGTGGAAGGCGAGCCACCGGCCGTCGGGCGACCACGCGGCGCCGTAGTCCTCGTGCTCCTCCGAGAGGAGCGTCCGGACCGTACCCGTCGGGACGCCCTCCGCGTCGAGGTCGACGGCGCCCAGGTCGAAGTCGATGGGCATGCGGAGGCGTCGCCAGGAGAACGTGGTGAAACCGAGCGCCCCTCCGTCGGGGCGCCAGGAAGGCAGGAAGGCGCTCGTGCCGCTTGCCGTCGTCACCTCGGTAGGTTCTCCTCCGGTCACCGGAACGAGGCCCACTGCGGTGCGCGTGTGGTACACGCTGAGAGCGACGCGACCATCGGCCAGCGGCGTGGCCGCGAGCACGTCGCGGTCACCGTGCGTCAGCCGTTCGGGCGGGCCGCCGTCGAGCGGCACGCGCCAGCCGACCAGGAGCGAGTCGTCGGGCCCCGCCGCCGCGAGATAGAGCGCGTCTCCGGTGGGGGACCACTCCACGCGGCTGTCCCATCCGAACCGGAAGTCGGCGGCGAGCGTGCGTGTCTCGCCCGTCGCGACCTCCGTCACGGCCAGGTCCGCGCGGTACCCGCCCGCGACCAGAAGGTGCGCGACCGAGCGCCCGTCGGGAGAGCGAACGGGCGCGGCCCACCCCCCGGCGCGGTCGACGAGCACGGTCGCGGGGCCGGCTCCCGGCGCATACGCGACCCACGCGGTGTCGGCGCCCGCGTGTCGAAGAGCGGTCACGGTTCCGTCGGGCAGCAGTCGCGGATGGTCGACGCGCGCGTCCCCGGGATCCACGATCCGAGTCTCCTGGCCGGTACTCGGCTCCAGGGTCCAGACCCCGTGACTTTCGGGCCGGCGGTCGACGTAGACGACGCGCGAACCGTCGGGCGACCAGGTCACCCGGAACCGTTCCGCCGGCGTCGTCGTCAACACGCGGCCGACCCCGGTGGCGACGTCGTAGACCGTCAGCGATCTGGCGCCCGCGGCGAAGTCGGCGAACACGACCCGGTCGCCGGCAGGCGACGGGATGCCCGGGTAGGCGTCGTAGAGGTCCGTGTGGACGTGTCGCGCGAGCACGACGTCCGCGACTTCCTCGACGTTGTTTCCGCACGCCGTCGCCGCGAGGAGCGGCACCGCCGGCAGGCAGCGGGACACAGCCCACCGACGCCAGGACCACCGCGGAGACTGCACTCAGGCTTCCGGTTCGCCGGCCTTGCGCTTCTCGTCGAGGGCCGACATCAGGCCGACCTCGTTCAGGTAGTTCCCGGCCTTCGCGTCCTTGGCCGCCTCGACCTGGGCTTCGCTTGCGCCGGCTTCGGCGAGAGCGGAGAAGGGGCATCTGCCGGCCGCGGTCGCGGCCCTGGTTTCCGCCTCGGCCACCGCGCTTGCCTGGGTTCCATCGCCCTGGCCGATCTCGTAGGCCGCGATCATCTGCTCCATCAGCTCGCGGCCGAGCTCGATGCCCTCCTCGACCGTCTTGATGCCGATCCGGGAGACGTGCTTTTCGCGGGCCACCAGTTCGACGCGCTCCTGGGTCCGGTCCCGCATGAAGCCGGCAGGAACCCGAAGAATGCGTTCGACCGCTTCGGCTGTCCACTCGTGGTTCGAGAGCAGCGGCACGCGGTCGTCGTCGCGCGCGATCAGCTTGCGTTCGTCGGCCGACGTCTCGGCGGCGCCGTTGCCGTTGGCCTCGGTCGCCTGCTCACGGGCCTCGATCGTCACCGGCTCGCCGGTCTCGTCCTCGATCATCACGCGGGCGAGTTCGAAGGTGACGGTCGGCAGCTTGCTCATCCGCGCCTTCTTCTCGATCCGGGCCTTGGCGCGGCGGCGGCGGTAGGCGTCCTCGATCGTCTTGAGCGCCAGGCGCGCGTCGGCGGTCCACTTCAGCTTGCGGCCGTCGTAGGTGGTCTCGACCTCGAGACCGCCTTCCATTTCGGCGATCCGTTCCAGCATCTCTTCGGTGATCTGCTCGAAGGACTCACTGCCGCAGACGCCGCAGCGGACGGGATTCGGCTCGGCCGAGGTGACGCCGCACTTGCGGCAGATGAAGGTGGGCCGGCTGCGCGCGAGTTGCAGGGCGATCTTCTCGGCCAGGGCCTCCGTCTCGCGGGCGGTGTACTTCGGCATGTAGCGGTCCATCGCTTCGTCGAGGACGTCGCTTGAGATGACGCTGTGTCCCTGCTCGACCGCCAGCCTGTAGAGGGCGGTGCGGGCGATGCCGCGCACCTGCTCGGGAACCCGCTTGAAACGCTCCTCGGCTTCGGGGGTCCAGCGGATGCTCTCCTCGGCCTTGACGTCGAGTTCCGGGTGCTCCAGGCGAGTGGTCAGGAGCAGGTCGCAGGGGCAGGCGCGGAGCAGGTTCTCGGCGTTGCTGCCGAGGCCGGTCTCGCTCTCGTCACTGTGGACGCCGACCCGGCCGATGACCAGCATCCAGGGATCGATCTTCCGGGCGTGGTCGAGGACCTTCTGGAACGCCTTGCCGTCGAGGAGCGTCTTCGTCAACTCGACGCCGACCTCGGTCGCCATCGTCTCGGCGACATCCAGGTGGGACTGGTAGATCTGCGCCAGACCGGTGTCGATGATCTCCTCGTGGAGCTGGTTCTGCTCCTCGAAGCGGAAGATCTTCGCCGCGCGCTCGGTCAGCACGTTGACGACGCCCTTGAACACCGAGTAGTGGAGATAGGGGTCGTAGACCGAGATCGCCTCGACCTTCTTGCCGAAGGTCTTCGCCAGGTCGATCGCCGTCATCAGCGCTCCGAAGGACTGGGGCGAGCCGTCGACGCCGACCAGGATCGTGTCGCGGCCGTCGGCCTCGGCCTCCGCCTGGTGGCCGTTCCCGTTCCCGTTCCCGTTCGTCGCCCCGGCCTTCGCCGGCAAACGCTTGATGACCAGCACGTCCCGGTCGGCGGTGCGGGCGACGCGCTCGCACACCGAGCCGATCTGCGTGTCGCGGACGCGGCCGATGCCCATCACTCCGAGCACGGTCAGGTCGTAGCCGGAGTCGCGGATGTCGCGCACGATCTCGACATGGTGCTTGCCGTCCATCATCTTCGGCTCGAACTCGAGGCCGGCGTCGTCGCAGACCGCCTTCATCGGCTCCAGGTAGCTCTCGGAGATGAGCTCCAGGCCCATCGTGATGAGCGAGTCGTGGATCTTCCGCTGGCGGTCGAGTTCCGTCTCCTCCAGGTACTCGTCCGGCAGGGTGTACTCCATCTGCTTGAACCGGTAGTCGTGCATGCTGGCCGCGTAGACGTGGCAGCCGACCATCGTGGAGTCGAACTTGCGGCCCAGCTCGACCGCCGAGGCGATCGCCTGGTTCGAGTAGTCCGAGTTGTCGACGGGGACGTAGATCGTCTTGTACATGGTGCTGTCTCTTGTGTTGACGGAGTGTCGGGTCAGAGAGATTCTGCTTGTGCCGGGAGAGTTCGGGGGTCAGACGGCGGGGGCCTCGGTCGCGGTGAGGCTGGCGCCCGAGGTCCCTTCGCCGGCCGCCTGCTGGCGGGCCCGGCGGCGAACCAGGAAGACGACCAGCAGCTCGATCGCGAGCACGATCAGGGCGGCGCGGAGCACAGGACCCGCCACGGCCTGCTCGACGCTCGGCTCGGTGTAGACGTAGAACCAGGACGATAGCGCTCGCTTGTTGCCGCGTTCGCGGTTGAAGCCGTCCCAGACGCTGAAGGCGACTGGCGTGTACTGCTCTTCGGCGAAGCTGACGCCGGCTCGCGACGAGCGGCGCCGCTTGTAGGTCACGGTCCACGCGCCCTGGTCGTAGGAGGTCACCGCCTCGACGATGTCCGCCTCGGTCGGCTCGATCGCATCGCTGCCGCGGCCCCGGAAGGTGTCGGCGACCCCGTAGGTCAGGTTGACGAACCAGAGGTCGACGGGGTTCTGTGCGTCGCCGTACAGGAAGTACGGCTTGAGTTCGGGGGACTCCGCGGGGGCCAGTGAGGCCGGGAACTGCAGCGCCACGGCGTCGGAGAACTCGGCGCCGGAGGGCCCTGCGTCGGCGGCGCCGAAGAAGTCGTCGCCGCTATCGCCGAAGAAATCGTCGCCACTATCGCCGAAGAAGTCCTCTTCCGCGGGCGCTTCCTCGCCGCCGAAGTCGCCGAAGAAGTCGTCGGAGTCGCTCCCGTCGTCGCCCGAATCGTCGCCGATGCCGTTGTCCTCGTCCCACATCGGCACTTCCAGGCTCGGGTTGTTGCGGCCCGAGGTGTCGGCGCGCAGATCGTGCCAGCGGACCCGGAACGTGATCTCGTCGCGGTTGTAGATCGCCTGGGCCTCGATCGAGGTCACGGAGGGGAAGAAGTTGCGCCCTGGTTCGCTGATCTGGCCGACCAGGGGGAACCGGGTCGTCGGCGCGGATCCGAACAGCGCGTCGAGTGTTTCCCCGTCCTGCAGATCGATCGGCTCCTCCGAGTAGACGGCCGTGATCAGGGTTCCGTAGTTCGGGTCGTCGCCGTCGCCGAGCGAGTAGACGTAGTTCACCAGGTGCTGGCGATCCTCGACCTCGAGCGAGTCGGCGTAGGAGGGCATGGGCGTGCCGTTCAGCCCGGTGGAGAACGTGCGGTAGATGTCCTCCTTGGTTGGGCCGCCGCGGTAGGTCCAGCGCTGGGTCAGGTCGGCGACCTTGATCGGGTCGCCCTTGTCGTTGACCAGGGTCGGCGCCGAGGGACCGTCGCCCCGTCCGACCTCGCCGTGGCAGGCGGCGCAGCCCTGCTCCTCGTAAACCACGCGGCCGCGGGCGACCGACTCCTCGGTCGACTCGAGCGGCCGGGGAATGTCGATCGGGTCGCCGTAGCGGTCGGGGTTCTCGAAGTCGGGCGAGAAGGACTTGATGTAGTAGATGACGTTCTCGATCTCAGCGCTGGTCAGGTTCGGCCAGCCCGGCATCGAGGTGTAGGGGGCGCCGATTTCGATGATCCGGCGCAGATCGTCGTCCGTCGGCAGCATGCCGTTCGGTGTGGTCCGGAACTTGTAGGTGCCGGTCGTGAAGTCGCGCGGCTTCGGCTGGACGCGCGGCGTGGCGTAGCCGTTGCCGTCGCCGGTGTCGCCGTGGCACTGGCCGCAGTACTTGTCGTAGACGACCTTGCCGGCCGCCCGCTGCTCCTCGGTGCCGAGGTCGACCTGGGCGCTGGCCGGTAGAGCCACTAGCAGAGCGGCGGCGGCGAGCGTTGCCGCAGCCTGAGTGCGTCCCATGACGTGTCCGGTCATCAGTGCTGCCCCAGGGCGCGCGGCTCGTAACCGTTGAAGTCGTAAATGAACAGGTTGACGTCCCACATCTCCTCGTTGGTCAGGAACTTCTCCCAGGCCGGCATGGCGCTG
This sequence comes from Acidobacteriota bacterium, assembly GCA_028875725.1. Lineage (NCBI taxonomy): Bacteria > Pseudomonadati > Acidobacteriota > Acidobacteriota bacterium. Next base: position 1,890,509 of record JAPPCR010000006.1, on the reverse strand, counting down.
TCCCAGGGAGTTCCCGAGGCGGGGAGGCCGGGGGCCCCCTTGGCGATCCGCCACTGAACGAAGGAGGACTGCAGGATCGGCAGCGTGCCGACGTCGTTGAAGTTGCTGGGCACCGGGTTCAGGCCGTGGGCGAACATGCCGTCGCCTCCCATGCCGTCTCCGTGGCACCAGAAGCAGTTCTCGTAGTAGACGCGGCGGCCGTTCTCCAGGTGCTTCGCGTACAACTCCGGATCGTCGTGCTTGTAGTGGAGGTACGGATTCTCGGCCGTTGCCATGTCGATCGTCTCGTCGTGGACGGTCATCTCCGTGGGCGGCGGCGGATGGACCTCCCTGCCGAAGCCTGGCGCCTCGAGAGGAACGGTCAGGTCGGCGTAGACGTTGTAGGCGGCCAGGGCTGGGAGCGCGACGAGAAGACCGGCCAGGGCCAGGCGGTAACGAGGCTCGAGAATCAGGCGCTTGATCGGCTGGACCGTCTCCGCCAATCGCTCACGGCTGGAAGAGGCGTAGCAGACCAGCGCGAGCCCGGTGATCCCCAGGTAGATCGTTGCGACGGACTGCGGGATCGGCACGGCGAAGCCGAACCTGAAGAAGGCCCACAGGGCGCCCAGGGTATAGAGGAGCCAGACGAGGGTGTTGGCCCGCCGCCAGGCGAGCACTCCGCCAATGGCGGCCAGTGCGAGAACAACGGGAAGGTTAAGTCCCCACATGATCGCTTCCTAGTGGTTGGGGGGCTGTGAACTGACCGCCTGGGGAGCAGTCAATCCGGACAACAGCTACGTGTTCGTGGATGTTCCTCATTCGTTCAGAAATTTCTGAAATCTGGAATCAGTAGCCGAGGTCGGTTTCGAGGGTCACGGTCGGCGTTCCGCCAAGGCTCTGCAGCCAGGCGATCACCGCTTTCATTTCGTCTTCCGAGAGGCTGATCGGCGGCTGGTCTATCGCCTGCATTCCATCCGCAAAGCCGGGAACGATGAACGCCGCCGGTTCGTAGAGGGACTGGGCCAGGTACTCAAGGCCGGAGAGCCCTTCGATCTGGGTCGCGGCTCGGGCGCCGATTCCGTCCAGGTCCGGGTAGCGGAGCGGACCGCTCTGTCCGACCGTATGGCAGCCGACCAGGCACTGTCCCTTTCCGCTGGCGAGCTCTGCGCCGACCGCGACCAGATCTTCCGTCGTCATCTCGGCGCTGATCAGGACGGGCGGCGGCGGGTGGGCCTCTCTCTGCGGCACGATCTGGCCCAGGTACATGTAGAAGGCCGTGGTGCCCACCACCAGCAGGACCAGGCGGACCGGCATCGGGACGCTCAGCTTCATGCCGCCTGGCCCCCTTCGAGGCGCCCGCCGCCGTCAGCCGGAGTCCTGGGCTCCCAGTCTTTCTTGCCGCCAAGGCTGCTGAGCCAGAAGACGACGCCGAGCAGGCCGAAGAAGATGAGAACGGTGACGGAAACGACCTGGGTCGCGAAACCCAGGGTAGGCGTGTAGGCGTCCGGGGATGTGTCCAGGACCACGCCGTACACGTGCCATTCCTGGCGCAGCCCGGAGCGGACGTAGCCCATCAGTCCCATCAGCCAGGTGAAGCTGAGCGCGATGAAGATCAGCGCATACTGCGATACCGCCGGGATCTTGCCCCATTTCGTTTCGCCCGACTGCGTGGCGTTGCGGTACAGGGGCAGGTCGATCACCGTGATCACGACCAGCGCCGCGAGCACAGAGTAGACCTGCGGGATCGCGAAGCGGATGCGCGTCGCCGAGTCGACGAAATAGCCGTAGACGCCGTAGAAGATGACCAGCGCCGCCGCTGAGGAGAAGACGATCGCCTGTGCGCGGGTTAGTAGCTGCCGGTGCGGATGGACCGACTGTCTACCGGTCCGCCGATAGAGCAGGAAGCTCATGTAGGTCGAGAGGATCAGGATGTTGACCGCCGTGTTCTTGGCCGACATCTGCCCCAGGTAGGAAAGCTGCGGGTGGCTGCTGCCGCCCATCGCGGCGATCTCGGATACCGATGAGATGGCGTAGCGCGGCGTCGCCCAGACGGCGAAGCAGAGGGCAATCGCGATCAGCAACCACTTGATGAATTTCTGGAAGTGAACGCCGCCCTCCATGCGGCCCATTCCCAGCCAGAGGTAGTAGTTCGCGCCCAGGAACAGGTTGCCGATGAGAGCCGCCTGGATGACGAACAGCCAGGAGAAGGTGCCGCCCATCATCTGGATGCCCAGGGTCTGGCTGAAGGCGTAGATCTCGGCGGCCAGGTAGTAGCCCGCGAAGGGCAGGGGGAGGAAGGCGATGATGGCGACGAAGTTGCCGACGTAGCCCATCCAGTCGAAGTGGGCCTTCTCCTCGTCCGTCTTCGCCTGCAGGTAGCGGAAGGCGGCGTAGGCGGCGGCGATCGAGCCGCCGAACGCGACGTTGGCGATGATTCGGTGGATGTTGATCGGCATCCACGTGAAGTTGAAGAACGCGTCCCGGAGGCTCAGGAGGGCGCCGCTCTCCGAGACAGCGGAGACGAAGTCGGGCACACCGTCGCCGTCCACGTCGTCGCGCCTGCCGGGCGACATCATGAAGGTGAGCCAGGCGTTCGCGATGAACATGATCGCGGTGCCCACGATGTTCAGCATGAAGCCGAGGAACAGGTGCATCTTCGGCCCGAACTTGCCCCAGCCGTAGTAGTAGCTGTAGAGGAACAGCGCCTCCAGGAAGAACAGCAGGACGTAGGGCAGGAACGTCGGCGAGAAGATGTGCATCAGGTAGTTCGTGAACTTCGGGTAGAGGATGATCAGCCCGAAGGTCAGGAACGCCCCGAAGGTGGCGGTCATCGAGAACGAGACGGAGAGGAGCTTCGTGAACTCGTACGCGAGCTTGTTGTAGCGCTCCTCCTTCTTCACGTAGCCGACGAACTCGATGATGAAGGCGAACAGCGGCACTGCGAGGACGAACGCCGCGAACAGCAGATGGAGCTGCGCCAGCACCCAGACGGTGACCCGGCTGCCAACGAACGGGACCGTCCGGTACTCGGCCTCCTCGTAGGGTCTGGCCCTCGCTTCGGCTTCGTCCGCGGCCTGCTCGTCGACGATGCCCTGTTGGCGCGGCGTGAGCTCGGCCTCGCCCTGCTCTTCCTGAGCGGCGACCTGCCGCTCCGGCTGGCGGTACTCGTTGTCCACGAGGAATCCGCCCAGACGCACCGTGACGATCACGGAGACGAAGGCGAGAACGCCGATGCCGAAGAGGATCCTGTTTCTGGTCATCTGTTCCCCGGGCGCTACTGGCGTGCCGCCCGCTCCGCCTGCATCGTGCGGCGTTCCTGCTGCAGTTCACGGACGTAGGCGACGACCGCCCAGCGGTCCTCGACCGTCAGCGGGTAGCGGTAGCCCGCCATCAACCCGACGCCGTTCGTGATCACGTCGTACATGCGGCCGTCGTTGTAGGCGGTGATGCGTTCGTCGTGGAGGGAGGCGGTGGGGGTGCTGGCGCGTTCGAACAGGATGCCCTGGCCCGTGCCGCGCTCGTCGTGGCAAGGCTGGCAGTAGATGGTGTAGCGGTCTTCACCGCGGGCGAGGATGTCGTCGGTGACCGCGATGGGCGCGGATTCCAGGAAGTAGCCCTCGTCGTCGCGCCCGAACAGGAGGCGGTGGTCGACGTCGAGCTGCCCGCGCGCCACGGTGCCCGCGACAGGCTGGCGCATCGCCATGCCGTCGTAGAAGAAGGCGCTCGCCTCCTGAGGGTCGTAGCGCTCCTGGTAGTCCATGTTCGGGTTGGGGTGGATCGGCGGAAAGGGCGACGGCATGCCCCGGCAGCCGAGGAGCAGGAGGACGGCGGCCAGGGCCGCGGCTTCGGGCAGCCGGCGCATCAGTGCGCTTCCTCGCCGCCGCCGTGGTCTTCGGCGGGTGGCGGCGCCGGCGTGATCTCGCGGTTCGGGTGGCGGATCTTCGCGAGGTAGGTGGTGCGCGGCTTCGTGTGCAGGTCGTCGAGCAGGTTGTAGTTGCGGGGGCTCGCCTTCGCCTGGGAAACGCCGCTCGCCGCGTCCGTGATGTCGCCAAAGCGGATCGCCTCGGCCGGGCAGGCCTGCTGGCACGCGGTGACGACGTCACCGTCGGCCAGACCCCGCCCGTCCTGCTTGGCGTCGACCTTGGCGCGGCTGATTCGCTGGACGCAGTACGTGCACTTCTCCATCACGCCCCGGGAACGGATCGTGACGTCCGGGTTCTTGCCCAGCTTCATCACCTCGGGGGTGTCCTTGGTGAAGTTGAAGTAGTTGAAGCGCCGTACCTTGTAGGGGCAGTTGTTCGAGCAGTAGCGGGTGCCGATGCAACGGTTGTAGACCATTGCATTCAGCCCTTCGCTGTCGTGCACTGTGGCCGCGACCGGGCAGACCTGCTCGCAGGGCGCGTTCTCGCACTGCATGCAGGGCACCGGCTGGAAACTCGTCTGAGGCTCGGACGGGAGGTCGTGGACGAGGTCCCGGAGCATGCCGCGTGATTCTCCCTCGTCGGAGAAGTAGCGGTCGATGCGGAGCCAGTGCATCTCCCGGCCCTCCATCACCTGCTCCTTGCCGACGATCGGCACGTTGTTCTCGCTCTGGCAGGCGATCATGCAGGCGTTGCAGCCGACGCAGGCGTTCAGGTCGATCGTCATGCCCCACTGCGGCGAGTCCTGGTAGGTCCACTCGTCCCACATCGAGTTCTCGTGCGGCTTCTCGCTGTGGGCTGTCGCGAAGTCGGGATGCGCCTCGAAGTAGTCGAGATCGGCCTCGCGGACGATCGGGCGACCCTCCATCGAGTGGTGGTCCTGGGTCTGCGCCAGCGGATAGGCGCCGCCGGTCGGGCTGAGCGTCCCGCGGGCGAGATCGGGCGCCTCCGAGGTGCGCAGGAGATAGGTGTTCCGCCCGGGAGCGCGGCCCCCGGCGTTGGCGGCGCTCGCGATCCGGCCCGGGAAGTCGCGGCCGTAACCGAGGTCGAGCGTCACCGTGTTGTCCGCCTGTCCCGGCACCTGCCAGACGGGCAGCTCGAGCTCGCGCCCGCCGGAGGCCACCGTGACGAGGTCCTCGTTCTCGAGGCCCAGCGCTCCGGCGGTGGTGGGGCTGATCAGCGCGGCGTTGTCCCAGGTCAGCTTGGTCATCGCGTCCGGCAGCTCCTGCAGCCAGCCGTTGTTGGCGAAGCGACCGTCGTGGACCGCCGGGGAACATCGGAAGACGACTTCCAGGTCGTCGCTCGCGGCGATCGCCTGGGCGGCGTCGCCCGCGGCTCGCACCGCGGCCGCGCCATCATCAGGGGCGATGGTGGGGAGATCGGCCGCCGGCGCGGCGCTGCCGTCCAGCAGGCCGTCGTGCAGCACCTTGCGCCAGGCGACTTCGAACTCTGAGAGGGCCACGGGGAACGGCAGCGACATCGGGTCGACCTGCACGGCCTCTTCCGCTTCGGTCTCTTCGACCTCGCCGTCAGCGGCGGCTTCGGCGTCTGTCTCGGCTTCTGGCGACGTCCCGGCGGCGGCCGCCTCGTCGGCGTCCTCCTCGAGCGGCAGGCCGAGAATCCCGGACCAGGTTTCGCGAACCAGATCGCGGCCGTCGCGGGACTCCCCCAGAGCGGCCAGCGCCAGCACTTCGGCGAGGCTCTTCGCGCCGTAGAGCGGCTCGATCAGAGGCTGCACAACGCTCGCCGTGCCATCGGTGGCCCGGGCGTCGCCCCAGCTCTCGAGGTAGTGGGCGAGCGGCACGTGCCAGCGCGCGAAGCGGCTCGTTTCGTCCCGGTAGGCGCCGACGTGGATGACCGCGCCCGCGCTGCCCAGGCTCTCCAGGGCGGCGGAGAAGTCGAGGTCGGCGGGAGCGCTGTAAGCCGGGTTGGCGCCCAGGACCAGCAAACGGTCGACCGCGCCTTCGTGGATCGCCGCCGACAGGGCGGCGAGGTCCTCGTCGCTCGAAGTGCCGCTGTCGGGCGTCCGGTGGTACGTCACGGTCGAGCCGGCGTTGCCGAGCGCCGAGTTCAGGGCGTAGACGGCGGCGTGGACGGCTGCCGGCTGGCGGTTGCCGGCGACGATCAGGCCGGCGCCCCGGTGGGCGACCAGATCCTGCGCCAGCGCGTCGACCCAGGCGTCGTCGATGTCTCCGGCCGGCGCGCCGGCGTCAAGCGGCAGCTCCAGGCCGTGACCAGCGAGCGCGCTGCCGAGCCGGGCGACGAAGGTTGCGACGCGACCGCTCTGTACCCGCAGGCGGTGGTCCGCGTTCGCCGCCGTGACCGAGTGGACACCGTCGACGGCGTAGTGCCGCAGCGGGCTGCCGCCGCCGTCCTCGCTCACGCGCCGGGCCCGGGAGTAGCCGCGCAGGTTGCGGACGCTGTCGCCCTCGGTGCTGAGGAAATCGGAATCCAGGGTCAGCAGGACCTGCGCGCGGTCCACGTGGTACAGCGCGTGGACGTGCTCACCGGCGGCGGACGCCGTCCCCTGATCGGCGTTCTCTTCGCTCACCGGTTCCCAGGTCACCCATCGGGCCTGCGGATAGCGGTCGAGAAGCGCTTCCTTGAGCCGGACCAGGGTCGGCGACGAGGACGGCTCGGCGAGGATCGCGAAGCCCGTGCCGTCGGACGCCGGACCGAGGTCGCCTTCGGTCCAGGCGGCCACGAAGTCGTCCCAGGAGGACGCCTCGTCGCCGAACCGTACGGACTTCGACCGGTCGGGATCGTAGAGGTCGAGCATCGAGGCCTGAGCCCACACGCTCGACGCGCCCTCCGAGAACGGATGAAGCTCGTTGCCTTCGACCTTGGTCGGCCGGCCTTCGTGGCTCTCGACCAGCAGACCGAGTGCCCGGCTGCCGAACGGCATCGTGGTGGCGTAGGCCAGCGGAACGCCGGGGACCATGCCCTCGGGAGCGTCGACGTAGGGGACGATGTGCTCGACGGGACGGCGGATGATGTCGCAGCCGGTGAGGCCGGCGAGCGACGCGGTCCCACCCAGCATGGCGAGCACGCTGCGCCGGCTGACGCCGTCCTGCAGCAGCTCGGGCGGCGCTTCCGACGCACCCTCCGGGAACTCCCGTTCGAGGACGGCGACCGGCCCGGAATCGCCCTGTAGTTGCTCGAGGCTACGCCAGTAGGTTCTCTCCGGCCGATTGCCGTTGCCAGCGCTCATCGGTGGCACCCCGTGCAGTCCTCGGGCGGCGCGAGCGACCGTTCCGTGATCGCCAGTTCGGCGAAAGCCGCGTGGTCGCCGGTCGGTATCCACTCCATGTCGGTCACCGCCTCGAGCGGACGCAAATGCGGACCCGGGTCGCGGTGACAGTCGAGGCACCAGCTCATACTCAGAGGCTCCACCTGGTAAACGACCTCCATCTCGTGGACCGGACCGTGGCAGGTCCGGCAGCCGACGCCGGCCCCGACGTGGACGCTGTGGTCGAAGAAGGCGTAGTCGGGCAGGTTGTGGATGCGTACCCAGCGCATCGGACGATCCTGCTCGATGCTCTTGCGAATCGGCTCCAGCAGTTCACTGTCCCGGGCGGCGACGTGGTGGCAGTTCATGCAGACCTGGGTCGGGGGGACGTTGGAGACCGCCGACTCCTCAACCGAGGCGTGGCAGTAGCGGCAGTCGAGGCCGAGTTCGCCCACGTGGAGGGCGTGGCTGTAGGGCACGGGCTGCGCCGGGCGGTAGCCGACATCGGTGTATTCGGGCGAGAAGAACCACCAGATGCCGCCCACGGCAATGGCACCGACGACCGGCAGGGCGACCGCCGCGTACAGCGGTAGCCTGAGGGTCCACTTGGGGAAGATCTGAGGCAAGTTTCCGTACCTTGAAGCAGGGTACGAAGCCCTGCCTGTCCTGCGGTCGCGCGGAGTGTACAGCGTGCTATCGAGGCGGTCAAAGCCCAGCCTTGTCCCATGAGAGATGAGCCTGAAGGGGCGATGTCAATCCCACGAGAGATGAGCCTGAAGGCGGGCTGGAGATCATCGGAGGATGATCGTGCCGCTTCAGACCCAGCGTCTTCAAACCCTGGATCATCTTCGGCATCAGGTGCTGGTGGGGGGCTCCGCTGCTTCACCGTCCCGGCTAGTCGGGTGAGGTGGACTTCCTCGGGGTGACCGTGGGGAGGCGGCATCGTCGGCCGGCTGCCACGAACTCGGCCTTGTGCCCTTCGACCGGTCCGGCGGCGAGTCGCACTTCAACACTCTCGCCGACCGCTACCCGTGGCGCTCCACGATCCTCACCTCCGATTCTGCTTCTCCGAGCAGGTACGGAGCGGCTTGAGACCTCCGAGTCTCCTGTGTATTGAGCCACTACACGCGGTTGACACGATTGACGGGCCTGCTAAGCTCGCCCGCACCCATAACCGGGAGGTCCTCCACAACCAGGGAGGTCCTCCAATGAGGAAGAACCGTTGGTTCCGCGGCCCGCTGCTGAGCGGGCTTTTCTTGTCACTTCTGGTCGCAGTCTCTGCGGCCGCGACTGTGGCGCAGACGCCAGACACGGCTGCTCCGCCTTCGTCGGAGGCGCGCGACGCACTCGTCAGCGATCTGCTCTACCGCGTCGAGTCCGCTTACAACGACGGCGACGCCTCCTTCTTGAACAAGCTGCTGCCGCTGGCCTACGCGGGCGGCCCTTGGGACGACCTCAGACTTGTCGAGGTTCCTCCGGAGCCAGCTTCTCTGGACGACATGCTGGGTTACCTGAGCAGGCGCGTGCCCGAGTTGGGAACCGAAGGCCTTGTCCTGCTATCGACCGGCGCAGATTTGATCCAGGCCGGGAGGATCGAGATTGGCGAAGCTCGTCCAGAAACTCAGATCGGTACCGCCTATCTCAGGGACTCGGATGCTAGGGTCCTTCGGCAAGTCACACCGACAGGGTGGTGGAGTTGCACGATGGACTACCTGGGTGACGTCAATGGCTGTTGGCAGAGGTACTTCAACTGCATGAATCCGGGGTCGCGTCCCGGTGGAGCCCCGAACGAAGAGTGGTGCAAGACCCTGCTTGACGCGTGCCTTGAAATCGCTGGAGAGCGGTACAGAATCTGCCGCAGACCGGAGGAGTATTGATCGGAGAACAGTTGAGCCTCTTTGAATGGTTGGCGAGCACTACGGACGGGCAGCACCACGAGGTCACTACGGCCTTTCGGGTCTTCGCGACGGCTTCGTTGCTTACGTTCAGTGTGCTGTTCGCGATGACGGGGAAACTCGTTGTCGATGCATGGAGAGCACTGCGAGATGAGCGCCGCCATCGCCAGGCTAGTTCATAGAGAGGGCAGACTGGCTTCAGCCTAGCTCTGATCGCCCGCTGTGGCTAGCCGCAGTGCGTGCACTGCGGCTAGCCACATGGGCAGAGCTTGTTGCTTGGGGGATCTCCTTCTCCCTGCTCTTGCGAGCCTGCAGCGTGCGGATATGCCGCTTGCACCGGTTCACTGCAAGCCCGTGGCCATTTCGGTGTAGATCACCACAGGCTTGGTCACTGAAAGGGACGGGCCGTCGATAGTCTCGGGGCATGGTCCCAGAAGTCGTCAACCGGCCGGAAGAACCGAACAGTCTGCGCCGACGCTTGCTGAACCCATGGGTTCTCGCGGCGCTGGCAGGTCTCGTCCTGATCCCGGCGATCAGGCCGTTGCTCCGGTTCGAGCCCGACCCCCCGCCGGTGCTGCGGCAGTTGCCCGACTGGCGACTGGTCGACCAGAACGGTGAGTCGTTCGGTAGCGGCGATCTGGCGGGCGAGGTCTACGTGGCCTCATTCCTGTTCACACGCTGCGCCACGGTCTGTCCGCGCCTCACGGCCTCGCTGCGCCAGCTGGACCGGCGCTACCGCGAGGAGGGGGTCGAGGGCGTGAGGCTGGTCAGCTTTTCAGTCGATCCGGAGCACGACACGCCGGAGCGGTTACGCGACTATGCCGGGAGCCGGAGCCTGGACCTGGAGCGCTGGAGCCTCCTCACCGGCGCCGAGCCGGAGGTGCGCTCGATAGTTGTCGACGGTTTCGCCCTGCCCATGGGAGAACGGCTGGACCTGGCCGGCGGTCTGGTCGACGTCGCGCACGCGGCGCGGCTGGCCCTCGTCGACCGCGACGGCGCCGTCCGCGGCTACTACGCCTCGGACGCCGTCGGCCTGGACGAGGTCTTCCACCGCACCCGGCAGATCCTGGCGGAGTAGCGTCCTTATCCGGCCCGTTCCCGCGGTCCTGGCGGTTCCATCTCCTGGATCCACTGGCGGATCAGCTCTACTGCCTCGACGTCGACCAGGCCGCGGCCGATCTCGGGCATCGCGATTCCCGGGTGGGTCGACTCGAGCCGGTAGAGGAGGATGGACTCGTCGGGCTTGCCGGGGACGACGGCGTAGACACGGTCGCCGGTGCCGAGGCCGGCGGCGACGGGGTGTTTGTAGATGCCCAGCCGGGTCCGGTCACGATGGCCCTTGCGGAGATCGAGACCCGAGGTGCGGCCGCTGCCCGTCAGGTTGTGGCAGTGGGCGCAATTGACGTCGAGCCAGGTGCGCGCCCGCTCATCGACGCTGCCGGAGGGCGCGACGTTCCAGACCGGCGCCCGCGGCGCTTCCGCGGCCGGCGGCGCGCCTTCGAGAAAGCCGATGCGTCGCCATCGCTCCAGTTGGTTCTCCTCGAGGGTCGTCCCGTCGGGGTCGGGGTACGTGTACTTTCGGTTCAGTTGCGCCGCCTGGGGCCCGATCGGCAGCACGCGCTCGCCGTCCGTCCGGTGGCAGGTCTTGCACTGGTTCGCGTTCGGCACCCGGTACGTGTGTTCGATCCTCGCGCCTCCGGCATCGATCCATGACACCTCGATCGGCCCGCCGACGATCTCGAGTTCGGCATCGGTCAGCTCGGCGTTCCAGATGTACGGCAGGCCCACCCAACCGCCCGCCTCGTGGACGAGCAGTCTGGTCTCCAGCGGCCGCAGGCCGTCCTGCGGAACCCGGAAGTCCGCCGGGTAGGCGAAGGTCTTCGAGATGACCGTGCCGACCGGGAACTCGAACGGGCCCTCCTCGCGGTACAGGGCGGGTTCGACGTCGCCGTTTGGCCCTTCCGGCAGGCGCACGAAGCGGAACTTCAGTGCGTAGTCCGAGAACAGAGCCGTGTTCAGGTCGTAGGGCTCGACGCCGGCGGCCGGAACGTGGCTCGCCAGCTCTCCGTCGAACAGGCCCCAGGCAGAGAGCCTCTCCGGGTAACGGGCGAACGGTCCTTGACCGGAACCGCCCTCGCCGGCCGCGCAGCCCGCGAGCGCGAGTGCGGCGATCGCCAGTGCCGCGGCCGGGACGCTACGGAGCGCCACCGGTCGCCGCGCCGAGATCGACCGGCTGGGGTACGGCCGGCAGCGCACCCTGATGCGCCGCCAGGTCCGTGCTCACGTTCGGCTCGCCGCCCGCGAAGACGGACCCGAGATCGAGGTTCACGAAGTCCGCGTCGCCGTTGTTCTCGATGTACAGCCGCAGGTCAGCGGGCACCTCGCCTTCGACCAGCTTGTCCGGGTTCGAAACGCCGTCCCAGACGATGTCGGGGAAGGCGCCGCCCGCGAGGGCGACGAAAGCGTCCGCGAAGTCGCCGTTCGGGCTCTCGCCGCCGCCGACGAACTCGTTGCCGTGGATGTAGACGCCCTCGGTGTAGGGGTCGTAGCCGGGATCGTTGTAGGCGCGACCGGTCGAGAGGTAGGAGATCACCGCCAGATTCGAGTTCTGGTTGTTGTGGATCCGGTTCTCGAACAGTTCGACGTTGTCGCTCGCCATCACGATGATCCCCGAGCCGGCCGGGATCGTCGACACGATCGCGCCTTCCTTGCCGAAGTTCGGCAGGTTGTTCTCGACGATGTCGTTGTCGTAGACGCGGGCGTCGCGGCCGTCCTTGACCGGCAGTTCGGGCAGCGAGAAGACGAGCAGGCCGCCGGTGTTGCCGTGGGCCCGGTTGCCGTAGACGTCGGCGCCGGTCGTGTTCTCGATCTCGATGCCGGCCACGTTCTCCCAGGCCTCGTTGCGCCGGACGACGACGTTGGCCGACTGGCCGACGTAGATGCCGGCGTCAGAGGCGCCGCGCACCCGGCTGTCCTCGATCAGTACGTTCGTCACCTGGACGGGATAGAGCCCGTAGGCGCCGTTGTTCGTGTCGGGCCCGTTCGTCCATTCGACCCGGACACTCCGGAAGGCGGCTCCGGTCGTGCCCTCCACCTTGATGCCGTCGCCTCTCGTGTTCTCGACCGCGAGGTTCTCGACCGTGAAGTCGTCGGCGGTGGCGAGGATTCCCTCGCCTCCGGTCCCCGGGGCCTGCGATGAGAAGTCGAGAATCGTCTCGTCCATCCCCTGGCCGCGCAGGGTCACGCCCTCGACGTCGAGGGACAGGGTGGCGTCGAGCTCGAAGTACCCGGCGGCGAGTTCGATGACCGCTCCGGGCTCGGCCGTGAGCAGTGCTTCCTGGAGCGTCCGGTGGTCGTTGTCTCCGGGACGCAGCGTGGCGTCCTCCTGGGCGCAGGCTGCAAGCGCGAGCAGGCAGGCCGAGGTGCAGAGGCAGTGCTTCCGAATGGCAGAGGGGTGCTTCATGGCTGGGGTTCCATCTCCGGGTCGTTACCTGGCCGGGCGGGTCGTGCCATCATAGCTCCGAAAGGAGAGGTCCCAATGCCGAGAAGGATCGTAATCGCGGCGCTCGTGGCCGGCCTCGCGGGCGCGGCAGCCGCGGAGGACGACGGGCCGGTTCCCGAGCCGGAGCCGATCGGCACGATGAGCGAACTGATGATCAAGCTCATGTACCCGGCGTCGGACGCCATCCTCTACGTCGAGAGCCGCGCCCCGACCAACGAGGTCGAGTGGAACGAACTGCAGGCGCAGGCCCTCATCCTCGCCGAGTCCGCCAACCTGATCATGATGCCGAGCCGTGTCGTCGGCGACCGTGACGAGTGGATGCGCGACGCCAGGCTGATGTTCGACGCCGGCGCCGCCGCCTATGAGGCCGCCCTCGAGCAGGACCTGGACGCGCTGATCGCCCTGAACGAGCAGGTCTACATGTCCTGCGTCGTATGCCATCGCCGCACCCGGCCGGACTACGGGAGGAACTACAAGCGCTTCGAGGATCCGCCGGCCGAGGCCCTTCCGGCCGTGGAAGAAGCGCCTCCCGCGGAAGAAGGGCCGCTGCCGTAGGTCCGTTTCGCGGGCGACGCTGCTACGATCGACCGCTCAACCCCAGGAGGGCGGAGCATGAACTTGATCAACGCCTCGGGACTGCCGGGACTGATTGATGCTGGGAGGAGAGTCGCAATGTTGATCGAAGCTCGCAGGCGTTCGGTTCGGTACGTGGCATTGCTGCTCGCGGCCGCGATTCTTCCCGCAGGTCTCGCCGCGGACGATTCCAACGCGAATGTCTGGGACCGGGTCGAACACCACACGGTGAAGAACGGCGACGTAGGGATCCACTACGTCACCCTCGGCGAGGGCGAGCCGGTCCTCTTCATCCACGGCTTCCCCGACATCTGGTACAGCTACCGGCATCAGATGGCCGCTCTCGAAGGGGACTTCCGCGCCGCGGCGATGGACCTCCGCGGCTACAACCGGAGCGGCCAGCCGAAGCGGGTCGAGGACTACGCCATGCCTCACCTGCTGGCGGATGTGGCGGCCGTGGTCGAGGACCTCGGCGCGCCGATCAACCTGGTAGGCCACGACTGGGGCGGGGCGATCGCCTGGCGGTTCGCGATCGAGAATCCGGACAAGGTGAAGCGGTTGGTCATCATGAACCTCACCCACCCCCGCGGCTACGCGAACGTGATCGCGAACGCGACCGAGGAGCAACGTCGCAACGTGCAGTACGCCCGCAACTTCGCGTCGTCCGAGCCGGACGGCAGCCCGGTGCCGGAGGGGCTGCTCGGCCGGTACGAGAGCGAGGGCGAGAAGGTGGGCGGCCACTACCGCGAGGCGTTCTCCCGCTCCTACTGGGACGGCATGCTGAACTACTACCGGGCGAACTACGGCGGCGTCGCGGCCGGCGGCGAGCCGCCGAACCTCAAGATGCCGGTCCTTCAGTTCCATGGCCTGAAGGACACCGCGGTGGACAAGGACGGGCTCAAGAACACCTGGGACTGGGTCGACCGCGACTACACCCTGGTCACGGTGCCGACGGTCGGCCACTGGGTCCAGTTGGAGGCCGCGGACCTTGTCTCGAACACGATGCGCGCCTGGCTGCTGGCCAGGCAGTGAGGGCGCCACAGGAGATCGCAGCATGTCGATGACACAGCAAACCAGGCATTCCCTTCCGATCTTCCTGGCAGTTGCCGCGGCGGCCGTCCTGATCCTGGCCTGCGCACCGGCCCAAGCACCGGTGGCGGATGCGGCGGGCGACGAGCAGGCCGCGGCGGAAAGCGAACCGGGGCGGGAATACTACGAGATCCGCCGCTACCGTTTGGCGGACGAGGACAGCCGGCAGACCGTCCTCGCCTACCTGGAAAACGCCCTGGTGCCGGCGCTCAACCGGGCCGGGATCGACAGGGTGGGCGTGTTCGGAGTCGAGCCGCCCGCCGAGGCGGACGAGCCGGTCGACCCGGTGGATTCGCTTTCCGTGTGGGCGATCATCGCCTTCCCGACGGTCGGGGACTTCACGGCGATGAAGTCGACGCTGGAAGCCGACGCCGAGTACCTGGAAGCCGCCGCGCCGATGTACGCGACGCCAAGGCAGGAACCGGTCTACGAGCGCGTGGAGAGCTGGTTCCTGCGGGCCTTCAAGGGCATGCCGGTGATGGAGCTGCCGCGCCAGACCGCGGCCGGGCAGGACCGGATCTTCGAGTTGCGTCTGTACGAGAGCCACAACGAGGAGACGGCTCGCCGCAAGGTCCACATGTTCGACAACGGTGAGATCGACATCATGCGGGATGTCGACATGGCGCCCCTCCTGTTTGCCGAGCTTCTGATCGGCGAGGACGTACCGGCTCTCGTCTACATCCTGTCGGCCCCCGACATGGAGGCGCACCGGGAGCACTGGCAGGCGTTCGGCGGCCATCCCGAGTGGATCCGGATGCGCGACATGGACTACTACAAGGGAACCGTCTCGCGGATCGAGAACGTGTTCCTGCGGCCGACCGCGTTCTCCCAGATCTAGTCGCCGCCGGGGCGGGCCGGGCGCGGCCGGCTACTCGGACGTGTCGACTTCCGCGGCGCTACCCGGCCAGCGTACCCAGTAACCGTCGGCCCAGACCAGGTCCTCGTTGAACTCGGTACCGCGGAAGGCGCCGATCTCGTAGGTGGACTGCGGCTGCTCCGTGGCGGAGCCGTCACGGCCGCCGCTCCAGATGCCGATGACCTGGGTACTGAGAAGCTGGTCCGAGCCGGCGAAGCCGAACCGGTAAGGGTTGTTCCAGCCGTCCCGTTCGGGTACGTCCTGCAGGTAGAAGAACGTGTTCGACGGACGGAGGAGGGCCGAGAGGTCCGCGTGGGAGAAGTCGGGATAGGTGAACTCGCTCCAGCTGAACGTGGCGGTCGTGCTCGAGCCGGCGGCCGCGGCGCTGACCTGGTCGGTGAGCCACTGCATCCAGGCGGAGCCCACGGCCTTCATGTCGGCCTGGGTGCGGGTCTGGTTCGCGTTCTGCAATCCGGTCATCAGGTTCGGCACCAGCAGCGCGGAGATGATGCCGATGATCGCCACGACGATCAGGAGTTCGATCAGGGTGAAGCCGGCTTGCCGGCTGTGGGAGCGCGCTCCGGTCATCTTCGTGCTCCTTGCGTTGAAGTTCAGGTCCGGCCGCGGCGCGGTGGGGCGCGTCGCCGGCGGCTTACAGGATGATACGGGGCGGAGGGCCGCGGCGTCCAAGCAAGCCGTCGGCGCTGTCTGCCCGCAACCTCCGGCAACAGGGTTTACTCTTTCTGTACCTGTAGGATACGCCCGTTCGGCATACCGCTCGAGTGGGTCCGGTGGACTTTAGCCTCTACGACTTCGATCCTGCGATCTACGACGAGATGTTCGTCGCGGACGGGAAGCCGCGCGAGCATTGCCGGACAGTCGTCGAGGCGCTCAGGGAACTGCCCGACGACGACCTGAACACGATCCAGGAACGGGTGACGCGCTCGTTTTCCCAGGAGGGGATCACCTTCACCGTCTACGGCGACGAGGAGGCGGAGGAGCGGATCATCCCGATCGACTGCGTACCGCGCCTGCTCGCCCTGGCGGAATGGCGGGAACTCGAAGCCGGTCTGGTGCAGCGGATCCGGACCCTCAACCTGTTCCTCGCCGACGTCTACGGCGACTGTCGCATCGTCACGGACGGCGTGATTCCCGCCGACGTCATCCTCGGCTGCCCGCAGTACCGGCTGGCGATGCGCGGGGTCAGCGTGCAGGGTGACGTCTGGGTGACGATCTGCGGCACGGACATCGTGCGCACGCACGAGGGCTTCCTGGTGCTGGAGGACAACCTGCGCGTGCCCTCCGGCGTCTCCTACATGATCGCCAATCGCAAGGCGGTCAAGGCCGGCCTGCGCCGGCTCTACCGGCGTTCCCGGGTTCAGGACGTCGAACAGTACGGCAGCCTGCTGCGGCAGACCCTCTGCGAGCTGTCGCCCGGCGGCCGGCCGGATCCGTGCCTGGCGTTGCTCACTCCCGGCACCTACAACTCGGCGTTCTACGAGCACATGTTCCTGGCTCACGAGATCGGCGCCGAGCTGGTCGAAGGGCAGGACCTGCTGGTCAACGACGGGTTCGTCTACATGCGCACGACCTCCGGCCTCAGGCGGATCGACGTGATCTACCGCCGCGTGGACGACGACTTTCTCGATCCGCTGGTCTTCCGCGAGGACTCCCTACTGGGCGTTCCGGGCCTGATGAACGCGTTCAAGCGCGGCAACGTGGCTCTGGCCAACGCTCCGGGAACGGGCGTTGCCGACGACAAGAGCGTCTACGCCTACGTGCCCGACATGGTGCGCTACTACCTGGGCGAGGAGCCGCTCCTTCAGAACGTCGAGACCCGCCTCTGCCGGCGGCCCGAGGATCTGGAGTACACCCTGGACAACCTGGAGCGCCTGGTGGTCAAGCGGGTCGGCGAGTCGGGCGGCTACGGCATGCTGGTCGGTCCGCACTCGACGCCGGAGGAGCGGGACGACTACGCGAAGACGCTCCGGGCCGATCCCGCGGACTTCATCTCGCAGCCCACTCTGGCGCTGTCGCGGTCGCCGTGCCTGATCGACGGCCACGCGGAGCCGCGCCACGTCGACCTCCGGCCCTTCGTGCTGACCGGGAACGAGACCCGCATCGTGCCCGGGGCCTTCTGCCGGGTCGCCCTGCGAAGGGGCAGTCTGGTCGTGAACTCGAGTCAGGGCGGGGGCGGCAAGGACCTCTGGGTGGTCGACCTCTGATGCTCTCGCGCAGCGCCCAGGGGGTGTACTGGATGGCCCGCTACCTGGCGAGGGCCGGCTATCTGAGCCGCCTGCTGGAGTTGCAGGTGCAGTTCCTGGTCGACCGCTCGGTCGAGGAGATCCACTTCGGCTGGAAGCGGATCTACCGGTGCATGAAGCGGTTTCCGCCGCCGGGGGAGCAGTTCCTGCCGGAGACGGACGAGTTCGCCCTGGCGGACGCCTTTACGTTGGCGGACGACCTGACCTTCGAGCGTTCGAACCCGGACTCGGTGTGGGGCGCCATCGCCAGCGGGCGCGAGAACGCCCGTCAGATGCGCCACTGCATCAGCGGCGAGATGTGGACCTGCCTGAACTCCGCTTATCTGCGGATGCGGGATCTCGAGGTTGTCGATATCTGGAGAACGCCGGAGGTCTTCTACGCACGGACTCGCAGCGAGATCCACAACTTCGTCGGGGTCGCGGACGCGACGATGTACCGTGGCGCCGCCTGGCGCTTCATGCGTCTCGGCCGGGCCATCGAGCGGGCGCAGCTCGCGGTGTCCCTGCTGCAGGCCCAGATCGACCTCAGCCGGCGTACGGACAGGCGAACCCTGGGCTGGGCGAGCATGCTGCGCACCCATCATGCCCTGGAGGCTTACGGCCGCGTCTACGGTATCGACATGCAACCGGACCGCGTCCTGGACCTGCTGGTCGCCGATCCGTCGCTGCCCGGCTCCGTGCTCGCCACGGTGCAGGCCGCGGCGACGGAACTCGAGGGCCTCGGCGCCGGACCCGGCGTCGAAGCCGACGCCGCCGCCCGGCGGTTGGCCGGGCGGGCCGAGGCGCTCATCCTCTACGACTGGCCGGAGACGTCAGCGCCCGAAGAACTGCTCGAACAGGTCAACCAGTCCGCCCGCGATCTGCACGACGCCGTGCTCGGCGCCTTCGTCGACTACGCGATCCAGGACTCTCCGCTGCGGTGACGTCTACCCGCCGGCTCCGTTACGACGTCGAGCATCGGACGAGATACGCGTACTCGGACAGCGTCCGCGGCTGCGTTCTGTTGCTCTGCCTGCGGCCGGCCCGGACATCGGGCCAGAGGGTGCGGCGATTCGAGATCGAGACGATCCCGGCCGCCTCCCTCAGTCCGGAGCGGGACTGCTTCGGCAACCGCCGCCACGTTCTCAACGTCCATCGGCGGCACGAGGAACTCGTGATCACGTCCCGGTTCAGGGCGGATCTCGCCGCGACGTCGAGCGTGGAAGCGGTCGGCGGCTGGGAGGAGTTGCGGAGCCTGCGCCATATGCCGGAGTACTGGCACTTCCTCGAACCCAGCGCGCTCGCGCGGCCGTCCCCGGCGCTAGAGCGCTTCGTCCGCAGCGAGGGCTTCCGTCCGGAGGAACGTCCGATGGAGAGCCTGGTCCGCCTGGCCGACGGGATCCGCGAGCGCTTCGAGTACGAGCCGGGCAGCACGGCGGCCGATTCGCCCATCGAGCACCTGCTGGAATCGGGTCGGGGCGTGTGCCAGGACTATGCCCACCTGATGATCGCCATCGGCCGCTCCTGGGGCGTCCCCTCCCGCTACGTGTCGGGTTATCTCCACAACACGGGACGAGCCGGCGAACGCGTGACGGCGGGCGCCAGTCACGCTTGGGTAGAATGCTGGCTTCCGGGGGCCGGCTGGGTCGGCTTCGACCCAACGAACACGGCGTTCAGCGATCAGCGACACATCCGCGTGGCCGCGGGCAGGGACTATGCCGACGTTTCTCCAACAAGGGGGGTGTTCCAGGGCGCCGGGGATGCGAAAATCGCGGTTGATGTGATAGTGAATGCAGTTGACAGCGCACGACTTAGCGGAAGAAACGGCAACGGGAGGCAGAGAGTATGAACGTCCAGGTGGATCATCACGACAAGGTTCTTGTGGCCAAAGTCGAGGGGCGCGTCGACAGCTCGAACTCCCAGGACTTTGAACGCCAGTTGCAGGGGGCGATCGGCGAGGACGTCCAGGCGGTGGTCGTCGACCTCGGCCAGCTCGCGTACATCAGCAGCGCCGGCCTGAGGGTCGTCCTGCTGGTCGCCAAGACCCTCGGCCAGCGCAACGTGAGTATCTCCCTTTGCGCGTTGAGCGATCCCGTTCAGTCGGTGTTCGAGATCAGCGGCTTCAACCGCATCATCCAGATCTACGACACGCAGGCCGACGCCCTGGCGGCTGCGGGGTAGAGGACTCGGGCGCGGAAGGGGTAGCGGTCCAGGTGGGCGATCGGGACAATCCCGACTACAAGATCCTGGTCGTCGACGACGAGCCGGATCTGGAGCGGCTGGTTCGCCAGCGCATGCGTCGCCACATCCGCAGGGGCAAGTACGGCTTCGAGTTCGCCGGTAACGGCGTCGAGGCGCTCCAGGTCCTGACGGAGAAGAAGGACATCGACATCGTTCTCTCGGACATCAACATGCCGAAGATGGACGGCCTGACGCTCCTGCAGCAGATCCCGGAGGTGAACTCGGATCTCCGCTCGGTCATCGTCTCTGCCTACGGCGACATGGAGAACATCCGCACCGCCATGAACCGCGGCGCCTTCGACTTCGTCACCAAGCCGATCGACTTCACCGACCTCGAGGTCACGATCGAGCGGACGTTGCGACATCTCGACGAGTGGCGTGCCGCGCTCGCCTCGCGCGACAAGCTGGTGGCGATACAGAACGAGCTCGACGTGGCGACGAAGATCCAGCAGTCGATCCTGCCGGACAAGTTCCCCCATGTAGACGGGTGTGAGGTCTACGGTTGCATGCACGCGGCACGCAACGTCGGAGGGGACTTCTTCGACGTGATCAACCTCGACGCGGGACGGATCGGGCTTGCAGTAGCCGACGTGTCGGACAAGGGCGTGCCGGCGGCCCTGTTCATGATGTCGAGCCGCACCCTGCTCAAGGGGGCGGCGGTCGGCGTCGAGGATCCCGGGGCGGTCCTCCGGGAAGTGAACGACCTGCTGAACGAGACGAACGACGCGGCGATGTTCGTCACCGTGTTCTACGGCGTCTACGATCCGTCGACCAGGGTGCTCACTTTCTCCAACGGCGGCCACAACCCTCCGCTGGTGGTTCACCCCGACGGGAGTTCGGAGGAACTTGAACTGACGGGCGGCCTCGCCCTCGGGGCGATTCCCGGCTTCGAGTACGGGCAGGCCAGCGTCCGGTTGAGCCCGGGAGACCTCGTCGTCTTCTTCACGGACGGAGTCACCGAGGCGATCAACGTGGCGAACGAGGAATTCGGCCTTGAGTCGCTTCAGGGTCTGTTCGGCGACGGCCGGACTCCAACCGCCCGGGAAGCCGCGGAGATGATCCTGCAGGCCGTGCAGGACTTTGCCGGCGAAGCGCCGCAGTTCGACGATCTGACCTGCATGACCTTGCGCGTCGCCGACGAGTGAGCGCTAACCTCCACCTCCGTGTTCCGAACCGGATCGAAGAGCTTCCGGGTGTCTCGGAGGCCGTAGAGGCGCTCGGCCGGGAGGAGGGTTGGACGCAGGACGTGACCTACGCCATCGTTCTCGGTCTGGAGGAAGTGGCGACGAACGTGGTGCGTCACGGCGGCAGTCAGCCTGGCAGCAGCGAGATCGAGATCGAGGTCACCTCGAGCGATGACGAAGTCCGGGTGGAGGTTCGCGATAGCGGAAGGGCTTTCGACCCCTTCCACGAAGCGCCCGAGC
The DNA here is from genome assembly GCA_028875725.1 of Acidobacteriota bacterium. Classification (NCBI taxonomy): domain Bacteria; kingdom Pseudomonadati; phylum Acidobacteriota; species Acidobacteriota bacterium. Next base: position 1,869,558 of record JAPPCR010000006.1, on the reverse strand, counting down.
CGGACCTCGACGCGGGAGTTCAGGACCGGCAGATCGGCGGTCTGGGGGTTCACTTCGTGAAGGTCCTCATGGACGAGACTTCGTACAGCCGCGAGGGCGGCCGCAACCACGTGACCATGGTCAAGCGCCGGAGTTGAACCGCGGCGCGGGACTGCCGATAGCGATGCGCGCACGTGCTGCTGGAACAGCTCTGACCGCGTCAGCCTGGGCCGCGGCGGTGTTGCTCGCTCCGGCCTTGTCGTCGGCTCAGCCGGCTGCGTCGCCGGGTGAGCCGGAAGGGACGCCGGGCGTTTCGGCCGAGCGCATCCTGTTCGGCCAGTCCGCCGCCTTCAGTGGTCCGGCGGCCGAACTGGGCAGAGGGATGCGGCTCGGTGTTCAGGCCGCGTTCAAGGAAGCCAACGACGCCGGCGGCGTGCACGGCCGGCGCCTGGAGTTGATCACGGTGGACGACGGCTACGAGCCGGAGGCCGCGATCACGAACACGCGCCGCCTGATCGAGGACGAGGGTGTGTTCGCGCTGGTCGGCGGCGTCGGTACGCCGACCTCCCGCTCCGCGGTGCCGGTGGCCGAAGAGGCGGGTGTGCCGTACATCGCTCCGTTCACGGGCGCGGGCTTTCTCCGCAGCGAACCGCATGTGATCAACCTCCGCGCCTCCTACGCCCAGGAGACGGAGGAGATGGTGGAGCGACTGACGAGGGATCTCGGTATCGAGCGGATCGCGGTCGTCATCCAGAACGACTCCTTCGGGCGCGCCGGCCTTGCGGGCGTTCGTGCCGCGTTCGCCAGACGGGGCATGGAGGCGGTCGCCATCGGCGTCTATCCGCGCAACACGACCGCCGTCAAGACGGCCATCGTCGACATTGAGGTGGGGCGGCCGGAGGCCGTCATCATCGTGGGCGCCTATCAGCCGGTCGCCAGCCTGATCGCCTGGACTCGTCACATTGGCCTCGACCCGGTGTTCATGACGCTGTCGTTCGTGGGCAGCAACGCACTGGCGGAAGAGCTGGGTCCACGCGGCGCCGGCGTCTACGTCACCCAGGTCGTGCCATTCCCGACCGCGCGCAACTCGAGAGTTGCGGCGGCCTACCGGCGGGCCCTGCGCGAGCACACCGCTGGCGCTGAGCCCGGCTTCGTCTCGTTCGAGGGTTACCTGGCCGGACGGCTGGTGATCGAAGCGCTTGAACGATGCGGGACGACCGTTGATCGGGATCGCTTCATTCAGACACTCCGCGGCGCGGGTTCCCTCGACCTGGATGGCTTCCGACTCGCATTCGGCGAGGAGGACAACCAGGGGTCGGATGCCGTGTTCCTGACCGTGATCGACGAGCAGGGCCGGTATCGGCCCGCGACGCGTCTTGAAGCCGTGGTGAGCCAATGATCTCGTGGTTCCGGCGACTGACCGAGGCCCGCTTCAGGATCGCCACGCAGCTCTACGTCGGCATCGGCGGCGCGGCTGCCTTGACGCTCGCGGCCAGTCTGGTGGCGCTGTTCGCCTTCGCTCAGGTGGGCGATTCGCAGAACCGGGTGACCCAGGGAACGGTGCCTGAGCTGGCGGCGGCTTTCGGCGTGGCGCAGGGCAGCGGTACACTGGTGGCTGCGGGACCCAGGCTGACCGCGACGGCGAACCAGGACGAACTGACTCGGGCTGAGGTGGAGGTGGCGCCGGCGCAACGTGCCTTCGAGGTCCAGCTTGAGGACCTGATGAGCCGGGGGATGGGGTCCGAGGGGTCACTTGGCGGCGACGCGGAGATCCTGAGCATCCAGGCTCGTGGCGAGGAGCTCATCGGGAACATAGCGGCGATCCAGGAGTCGGTCTCCGAGGGTTTCGAACTGAGTGCGGAGAGTGAGGCGCTGCGGTCTGAGCTGGAGTCGCTCCACAGCCGGATCGAGGCGCTTCTGGTGCCTGCTCTCGACAATCAACTCTTCTACGCGATGACCGGCTTCCGGTCGTTCGAGCTTGCCCCCGCGTCCCGTGAGGTCCACTTCTCGGAACCGGAGATTGACCGTTACCGGGTGCTGGTGGGCCTTCAGCAGGACGTAACGATCATCGATCAGCTCCTGAACAGTCTGGCGGTGCTGACCGACCGGCCACTGATCGAGCCGGTCGAGGAGCGGTACGAGTCGGCGGCGACGAGTATCGAGCGCGCTCTCAGTGCGATCGACGAAACCGCGACCTCGGATCGGTTGGAGGAGCTCTTCGGTGAGATGCTGGCGAAGAGCCGTTCGGCCTTCGACCTGAGACGGCAGGAAGTCGGCGCGCTCGACCGGCAACAGGCGCTGCTGGAGGAGAACCAGAATCTGGCGGTCGAACTCGGTGGCGACGTGGAGAGTCTGGTCGCAGCTTCCCGGGCCCGCACCGATGCGGCGACCATGGCCGCGTCCCAGGCGATTCGCACCGGACGCGCGTTGCTCCTGGCGCTCAACATCGTGAGCATTGCCGGAGCGATCTTCATCGGTTGGCTGTTCGTCGGACGGCTGCTCGTACGCCGGTTCGAGGCCCTCTCGAGCAGCATGAGGGAGATGGCGGGGGGCAATCTGGAAGCCGAGATCGGGATCGGCGGCAAGGACGAGGTCGCCGACATGGCGGCCGCTCTCGAGGTCTTCCGTCGTCACGCGCTGGAAGTGCAGCGGCTGAACCTGGTCGAGAAGCTGGCCGACGAGCTGAAGGAGAAGAACGAGGAGCTGGAGGTCGTGCTGGTCGACCTGCAGAAGGCCCAGGACCAGATCGTGATGCGCGAGAAGCTCGCGGCGCTGGGCGAGCTGACGGCCGGGGTCGCCCACGAGATCAAGAACCCTCTCAACTTTGTCAAGAACTTCTCCGAAGTGTCCTCGGAACTCCTCGAGGAGGTCGAGGAGATCATGAAGGAGAATGAGGACGGCAGCCTGGACGATGACCAGCGGGAGGAGATCGGGGAGATATTCGAGGACCTCAGCGGCAACTTGAAGCTGATCCAGAACCACGGCGAGCGCGCCAACCGGATCGTCACCGACATGCTGAAGATGGGCCGGGGCGCTGCCGGCCGTGAGGAGGCCGACATCAATCGCCTGGTCGACGAGCACATCGGGCTCGCCTACCACAGCGCCCGGGCTTCCGACTCGGACTTCAACCTCACGATCGAGAAGGACTTCGACCCGGACCTCGGCACCCTGGAGGTCGTCTCCCAGGACGTGGGCCGCGTGTTCCTCAACCTGGTCGGCAACGCCTGCTACGCCACGAACGAAAAGCGGCTCGCGACGGACGACGAGTCCTACGAGCCGACGCTCACGGTCACGACGCGGAAGATGGATGACGGCGTCGAGGTCCGTATCCGGGACAACGGCAACGGGATTCCGCGGGACATCGTGGACAAGATCTTCAACCCCTTCTTCACGACCAAGCCGACCGACGAGGGCACGGGCCTCGGTCTGGCGCTCTCGGCCGACATCGTGCGCGAGCACGGCGGCATGATCCGGGTCGATACGGTGCCGGGCGAGTTCACCGAGATGATCGTCGAGCTTGCGGCGGCGCCTCCCGATTTAGACGCCCTCGTTGCCGGCGTCGAGGGCCCGGAAGGGGCCGGCACCGGAGGCTAGGCGCGCGATGGACGCCGCCGCCCCCGCGGCAACCGCCGAATCGACGGAGCTGCCGCCGGTGTTCGCCATGCGCGGCGTGACCAAGGTCTACGTGATGGGCGAGGTCGAGGTCTATGCGCTACGCGGCGTCGACCTGGAGCTTCACGAAGGCGAGTTCACGGTCCTGCTCGGACCGTCGGGAAGCGGCAAATCGACCCTCCTGAACATCCTGGGCGGGCTCGATCGGCCGACCGCTGGCCGGGTCACCTACCGTGCCGGGGATCTGAGCGAGGCCGGGGAACGGGCCCTGACCCGCTACCGGCGCCGCCACGTCGGTTTCGTGTTCCAGTTCTACAACCTGATTCCCTCGCTGACCGCGCGCGAGAACGTCGCTCTCGTGACCGAGATCGCCGGCGATCCGATCGCACCGGAGGAGGCCCTGGCGCTGGTCGGCCTCAAGTACCGCCTCGACCACTTCCCGTCGCAGATGTCGGGCGGCGAACAGCAGCGCGTCGCGATCGCCCGGGCCATCGCCAAGCGTCCGGACGTGCTGCTCTGCGACGAACCGACGGGAGCTCTCGACATCAGCACCGGCATCGCGGTCCTGGGGGCGCTCGAGAGGGTGAACTCCGAACTGGGCACGACGACCGCGGTGATCACCCACAACGCGGCGATCTCCGCGATGGCGGATCGAGTAATCTCGCTTGCAGACGGCCTGATCACGAGCGACGTCCGCAACGCGACCAAGCAACCGGCTGCCACGATCGAGTGGTAGGACGATGAGAGCACTCGACCGCAAATTGCTGCGCGACCTTTGGAACGTGCGGTCCCAGGTGCTGGCGATCGCCCTGGTCGTCTCGTCGGGTATCGCGTTGCTGGTCATGGCCCAGGGGGTGTTCGGCTCGCTCCTGACGACCCGCGACGCCTACTACACCCGCTACGCCTTCGCCGACGTGTTCGCCGGCGCCAAGCGCGTCCCCAACTGGGTCGAAGAGCGTATCGCGGCGATCCCGGGAGTCAAGCAGGTCCAGACTCGGGTGGTCGTGAGCGTCTCGCTGGACGTGGCCGGAGTCTCCGATCCGATCAACGGACGCCTGATCTCCCTGCCGGATCGCGGCCGGCCGGCGCTCAACGACGTCGCTCTGCGCCGCGGGCGATTCCTGGACCCGGACCGGGCGGAGGAGGCCCTGGTTGGCGAGCGTTTCGCCGAGGCCCACGGCCTCGATCTGGGTGATCGCCTGTTCGCGGTCATCAACGGTCGTCGCCAGCCGCTGGAAATCGTCGGTGTCGCGCTCAGCCCGGAGTACGTCTACGGCATCGGCCCGGGAGAACTGGTCCCGGATCCGGAGCACTTCGGCTTTCTCTGGATGTCCCGGCGGCACCTGGCCACCGCGTTCGAGATGGAGGGCGGGTTCAACGACGTCGCCCTGACGCTGGCTGACCGCTCGCCCAGCCTCGAACGCGCCGCGATCGTCGAACTGGACGCGATTCTCGATCCGTACGGCGGTCTGGGCGCGATTTCGCGTGCGGATCAGACGTCCAACTGGTACCTCCAGAACGAGTTGTCCCAGCTTGAGAACATGGGACTCCTCATACCTCTGATCTTCCTGGCCGTGGCCACGTTCCTGCTCAACGTGGTTCTGCGGCGCACGGTCGCGGTGCAGCGCGAGCAGATCGCGGCGCTCAAGGCTCTCGGTTACTCGAACCTCCGGCTCGGCGTCCACTACGTGCAGTGGGCCGTCGTCGTGGTGGCCCTCGGCGCCCTGCTCGGGATCGTCGCCGGCCTGTTCCTGGCCAGGGGGATGCTCGGCATCTACATGGAGTACTTCCGCTTTCCGCTCCTGATCTACAACGTGTCGGCGTCGAGCATTCTGATCGCCGTCGGAGTGAGCCTTGCCGCGGCGGCAGTAGGGGCGTTGGGCGCCGTGCGCAGCGTCGTGTCGCTGCCGCCCGCCGAAGCGATGCGCCCGGCGGCGCCCGAGACTTTCCGGGTGTCCCTATTCGAACGGTTGGGCGCCCGGCGATGGTTGTCGCAACCGGCGCGGATGGTGCTCCGCAACCTGTCGCGGCGCCCGGTACGCGCCGGCCTGTCGATCGTCGGCATCGCCTTCGCCGGCGCGATCATGGTCGTGGGTTGGTCGATGATCGACTCGATGGACGAACTTCTCGAAGTGCAGTTCAACATCGTCCAGCGCCAGGACCTGTCGGTGAGCTTCTTCGAACCGGTCGAACGGAGGGCGGTGCACGAACTCGCGGCTCTCTCCGGGGTGCTGCAGGTGGAGCCGACGAACGGCGTTGCGGCGCGATTGCGCAACGGCCACCTGCAGAAGCAGACCGCGATCCAGGCGCTGGCGCCCGACGCCAGGTTGCGGCGCGTGGTCGATCTCGACTACCGCGCCATCCGGCTCGACCGGCCGGGTCTCGTCCTGTCCACGTTGCTGGCGGAGCAACTGCGGGTCGAGCCGGGGGACACGCTGGTGGTCGAGATCATGGAGGACTCCAGGCCGGTGCGCGAGGTCGTGCTGACCGACACCGTCGACGACCTGCTCGGCGTGACGGCGTACATGGAGCAGGAGTCGCTCCGTCGGCTGGTGCGGCGCGACGACACGATCACCGGGGCGATGCTCAAGATCGACACGCTGGCCGAGGAACGGCTGTACGGTCTGCTGAAGGCGATGCCGGCGGTGGCGGGGGCGACGCTGCGCAGTGCCGCGCTCCAGAGCATCCGGACCTACATGCTCGACAACATGGCCATGATGATGAACGTCAACCTGCTCTTCGCGGTGATCATCGCCTTCGGGGTGATCTACAACACGGCCCGGATCTCGCTGTCCGAGACCAGCCGCGAACTCGCCAGCCTGCGTGTGATCGGCTTCACTCGCGGCGAGATCTCCTCGATCTTGCTGGGCGAACTCGGGATTCTCACTCTGGCCTCGATTCCGCTTGGTCTGCTCCTCGGCTTCGCCATGATCACCGGCGTGATGAGCGTCTTCGAGAGCGAGCTGTTTCGGCTGCCGGTGGTGGTCGAGCCGAGCACGTTCCTGGTTTCCGCCGCGACCGTTCTCGGGTCGATGGCCATCTCGGCCTGGACGGTGCGGCGTAAGCTCCATGACCTCGATCTCGTCGCGGTACTCAAGACCCGCGAGTAGGAAGAAGGAACCGATGAAGACGCGGCGGTGGGTGTTGTGGGGCGTGGGGCTGGTCGTGGTCGTGGCCGCCGTGGTTCTCGGCACCCGTCCGCAACCGGTACCGGCGGAAGTGGCCGAGGTGACGCGAGGGCCTCTCGAGGTGACCGTCGATGACGAAGGCGAGACGAGGGTCCGTGATCGCTTCGTCATTTCCGCGCCGCTCGCCGGCCGCGTGCTGCGGATCGAACTCGAGCCCGGCGACGCCGTGCTGGCGGGCGAGACGGTGCTCGCGGTCTTCCTGCCCTCGGCCCCGGTGCTCCTCGACGCCCGTAGCCGAGCCGAGGCGGAGGCGGTGGTGCAGACCGCGACCGCCGCGCTCGGTCAGGCCGAGGCGCACTACGAGCGCGCGGCGGCTGAACTCGTCTACTCGCGCTCGGAGGCGGGGCGCTACCTGCGGCTCAGCCAGGAGGGAATCGTTTCGGTCGAGACGATGGAAAGCGCCCAGCTCGACCTCGACACCCGGCAGGAAGCGCTGGAAGCGGCGGAGTACGCGGTGCGCACGGCCCGCAGCGAGTTGCAGGCGGCGCGGGTCCGTCTGCTGCAGTTCAGCGCCGAGAGCGCGGACGACCTGAATGGGGCGACGATCCGGATCGTGTCGCCCGTTTCGGGCGTCGTGCTCCGTCGCGTGCGCGAAAGCGAGTCCATCGTGCCGGCCGGCGAAGCCTTGCTCGAAGTCGGCGATCCGGCGCAGATCGAGGTAGTCACGGACTATCTGTCGAAGGACGCCGTCCGGATGCGGTCGGGCCAGCGCGTGCTGATCGACCGCTGGGGCGGCGACCGCCCGTTGCTGGGCAGGTTGCGGCGGGTGGAACCCTCGGGCTTCACGAAGATCTCGGCGCTCGGCGTCGAAGAGCAGCGGGTCAACGTGGTCATCGACATTGTCGATCCGCCGGGCGACTGGGCGGGCCTGGGCGACGGATTCCGCGTCGAGACGCGGGTCGTCGTGTGGGAGAGCGACGACGAAGTGAAGGCGCCGACGGGTGCGCTCTTCCGGCGCGACGAGAACTGGGCGGTGTTCGCGGTCGAAGGAGGCCGCGCGGCCCTTCGGGAGATCGAAGTGGGTGAGCGGAACGCGCAGGAAGCTCAGGTTCTCGGCGGCCTCGAACCGGGCGAGCAGGTCGTCGTCTACCCGAGCGACAGTCTGAACGACGGTTCGCCGGTCGCGGCCGAACTCTGAGCGCCGCGGCGGTTCACGAGGAAAGGGGGCCGATGACTCCCTCCGCGAACTCGTGGAGCATCGCCAGCTCCTCGTCCTGCTCGAACCAGCCGACGTGGTGCCACAGGAAGAACTCGTCGATGCCGAAGGTCTCGTTCAGCCGCCCCACGTGGTCGAGCACCTGCTGGCGCGACCCCATCCACATCCGGCCCATCGGTACGTGGTAGGGAGGGGCGTTGTAGGCGAAGTTGAACAGCCACTCGAAGCCCTCGTAGAGCTTCTTCGTCTCGGCGGGATCTCGTCCCATGATCAGGTGTCCGCCCAGCGCGAGCATGTCGTTGGGGCCGATGATCCGTCCGTGCTGGAGGGCTTCCTCGAGGCAGACGTCCAGGGTCAGGGGGATGAACTCCTCCTTCGATTCGTTGAACATGCCCATCATCTTGCCGCCCTCGCGGGCCCAGAACTTCGCGGTCCCCATGCTGTAGCTGAACGGTGCGTAGACCGGCGGGTGGGGGTTCTGCAGCGGACGGGGAACGATCCCGATTTCCTTCAGCGTGCCGTCACTGGTGACCGAACCGGGCGACCATTCGCTCGTGGGCGCGAAGGCCCAGTCCATCGCCGGCGGCGCCTGCCAGAACTCGCCCGAGATGCTCACCACCTCCTGGGTCCAGAGCGCCTTCACGAGTCGCCAGTTCTCCTCGAACGCGCGGCGGTTGCGCTGGTCCACCTCGGACTTGTCGGAGTGCGTCGCCGTGACCCCGATGTGCTGGCCGAAGGTGCCCGTCCAGCGGGGAGTGTTGCCCCGGGTGAAGCCTGCGAACATGCGGCCGCCGGTGAAGTGGTCGAGCATCGCCAGGTTCTCCGCCAGCTGAATCGGGTTGACGGCGGTGAGATTCATGCCGAGCTGGCCGACGCGCATCCGCTCCGTGTGCTGGGCGACGAAGTAGTCCCAGAACAGCGGATTCGTCGTCGTCTCGATCCCTTCCACCTGCAGGTGCTGCTCGGTCATGCAGAAGCCCGTGTAGCCGACGGACTCGGCGAAGGTCATCTGAGTCCTGAGATTCGCCATCAGCGCCTGGAACCGGTTCGGGTCCGATCCCGCGCGGCCCACCTGTTCGCCCAGGCGCCGCATGTAGGGGATGGCGAGGATGACGAACTCCATCAGGCGCCGCTCCCGCCGGAGTCGCCGTTCAGGTAGTCGAGCACGCTCTGCTGGAAGTGCATGATGGGCGATTCGGCCCCGAAGCCGGCGGCCAGCCGCCCGACCTTGAACTTCGGGGAGCGGAGGTTGCGCTGGATCATCTCGCAGATCCACATGTCCTCGAGCTGGAAGTTGCCCGACTCCATCGGGTGTCCCTCCTGGTTGGCCAGGCTGATCAGCGTGGGCGCCTCGCCCGCTTCGTCGCGTGAGGCGGATCCGTAGGTCGTCCAGCTCTGCGTCCACATGGTCGTGAGGTCCGGGGTCTTCGGTTCCAGCAACGAGACATGGAAGCCCCAGGGGCTCGGCGACAGGATGGTCAGCGGGAAGAGCATGACCACGCCCGGATAGAAGCTCTCCTCGTGGCCCGGGAGGCGGGTGGCGCCGGCGGCGTCCGCCATCTCCGCCGACAGCACGGTGGTTGACTGCGGATCGCCTTCCCGTTCGATCGAGTACCAGACCGTGTGGCGGCCCACTGGATGCCAGATGTTCCGGTCCGGGTAGGCGGCGCCCAGGGTCTTGTTGTGCAGGTAGCCGAGGTGGTAGCCGTCGATCGCGTTCTCGTAGAAGACCTTCCAGTTGCAGTGCATCTCGTAGCGCACGTCGCCGGCGTAGCTCAACGTGCCGTCGCCCAGGTCATGCGGCCAGGCGTGCTCGTCGAGCCCCGCGATCCACTGGTCGAAGGGCTCGGGCGGATCCGGATCCGGATTCACGTAGACCATGCCGCGGTGGGCGCCGACCGCGGCTCGATGGAGCGAGAAGCTCTCGCGGGGGACGGCGCCGAAGCACTCCTCTTCGTTGGGCACGCCGTGCAGGGCGCCGTTCGTCTCGTAGGTCCAGCGGTGGTACGGGCAGCGGATCGTGCCGCCCAGGTTGCCGCTGCCTTCGAGGATCTCGCAGCCGCGGTGGCGGCATACGTTGTGAAAGGCCTGGAGCTCACCGGCCTCGTCCCGGAGCACGAACAGGGAGTGGTTCATCACGCGGCAGGCGCGGAAGTCACCCGGTTCCTTCAGGTCCTCCTCGGTGGCGGCCCAGACCCAGGAGCGGTCGAACAGGCCGTCGACTTCGCGGTCCAGCCATTCCGCGTCGAAGTAGGCCTCGGGCGGCAGGAGCTGGCGGGGATTGTCGAATGGTTGGGTCATGTCGGGTCTCCTCTTGACGTTCCGGGACGATAACGGCTGCGTCACGTGCCTCCGTTCGCGGCAAGGGCGGCCAGGTTCTCCTCGTGCCGACGCCGGCTAAGGCGGTAGTAGCGGAGCGCGTAGACCGCGGTCAGATAGAGCGCCGCCAGGACTGGGCCATAGAGCCACCCCAGACGGTCGATCGTCGCCTGGTCGATCGTTGACGTGTCAGGTTCGGTGGGGAAGTCGATGGCACTGAGGAGAAGACCGCCGATCCACACACCCATGCCGGTAGCTACCTTGCCGGTGAAGGACAGGACGGAAGTCACCAGGCCCTCCTCGCGCCTGCCGGTCGAGACCGCGCGGGCGTCGACGATGTCCGCCACCATCGAGGCGCTGATCGCGCTACCCATCACGATCAGCGTGATCTGGAACACACCGATCACCGTCATCAGTGGAAAGAGCGCCGCGTGGCCGACCGGGGGAAAGGCCCCGAGCAGGGCGAGGATCACCGGACCGCTGCCGGCCAGCATCGAGAGAATGGAGACCCGGATCAGCACGCCCTTCTTGTCGCGGCCACGGCTCAACGGCGGCAGGACCGCGAACGCGATGAGCGGCGAAACGAGTTGGGCGGCCAGGATGGCGCTGGTCTGATTGCTTGCGAAGCCCCAGAACCATGGCTGCATGTACGCCCACATCGCGGTCGCGGTTCCGCTGGCGGCCGCCGTGAACGCGGTGGAGGCAACGATTGCGACCAGACTCCGGTCGCGGAGGGTCGCTATCGTCTCGCCGAGCGCCTGCGTGATGGAAAGGGCGCCCGGCGACGGAGTCGTGAGCTTCGGGATGTGCCGGCGAGTCGCCAGGGCTGCCGCGGTCAGGCAGGCCAGCACGCCGATCGCCGTCGCGAGGCCCGCCTGTTCGTAGCCGGCCCGGCGCAGAATCCCGGCACCGTCGGGGTACTCCGGCGAATCGGCCAGCCACCAGAGGTACATGGCCACGGCCATCGCCGTGCCGAAGAGCCAGCCAGCGGCGTACGAGTAGTTCATGAGCCCCGTGCGGTCGTCGTAGTCGGGAGCGATCTCCGGCAGCAGGGCGTTGAAGGGGACGGTGTGCATCGTCATCGCCATACGCAGCCCGATGGTGAAGCCCGCGAGCCACAGGAAGGTCGCGGGCTGCGACAGGTCCGGCGGCGTCCACAGGCAGTAGTAGCAGAGCGCGGCCGGAACGACCGAGGCATAGAGGAACGGGTGGCGTCGTCCCAGCCGACTCCGCAGGCGATCCGACCAGCGGCCGACCAGCGGATCGGAGACGGCGTCGAAGGCGAGCGCCAGGAGCAGCGCGGAGCCGGCCAGCGCCGGTTCCAGGCCGATGACCTGGCTGTAGTAGATGAGGAGGAAGTAGGAGACGCCGTTGGTGACCAGGCCGGCCCCCGTTCCGGATGCGCTGAACGCGAGGCGGTCCAACGGCCGCTCCTCAGGCGGCGGGTGAGTACGACGCCGTCCGGCGCCGGGAGCGCTCTACTCTGCGATCTGGAACGGCGCCGACCACTCCATCGTGCCCCAGCGGATCGTCAGCATGCCGGCCGCGCCGTCCATCTCGAGCACACCCTCCGTGTGCTCCGCGGGTTCAGCGAGGGTGCGGAAGGCCAGCGGCGTTTCGCCGGCATCGTGTTCGGCCATGTGCATCGTGCCCCAGACGTCGGCCAGGTGGTTGAACACGAGCTTCCAGCCGTCTCCTTCCCGCTTGAGCCAGAGGCTGTAGACGCCGGGATAGGTCGGGCCGTGGTTGTGGGCGGCTACTTCCGCGTCCTCGAACGCCAGGTCCGCGTCGGTCCAGAACTTGAACGGCTTGCCGTAGATCGGTCCCAGGACTTCGCCGTCCGCGAGGGACTCGAGCTTGTCGTAGTCGGGACCGGGAGCCTCCAGGCGATCGACGCGGAGCCGGATCGCCTGCCCGTCGACTTCGACCCGGGAAAGGGCCAGATCGTCGTCGTCTCCGACCGGTTGACGCTCGACGATGATCCCGGCCGCCTCGGCCGCTTGCTTCGTTACTCCCTTGACGTCGGCGTTGAAGAACCCGGCTTCCAGTTTCCCGGCCAGACCGTCTCCTTCCCGCGCGAGTTCCATCTCGACCGGCACGAGCTGGCCGCCGAAGTCCAGGTTCCACTTCAGCAGTACGCCCGTTTCCGTGCGGCTGATGTTCTCGATCACGACGTCGGCCAGACGCGCCAGGTAGAAGTCGGCGCTCGCCTTGCCGTCGTCGTCGGCGAACGTGATCAGGCTGTTGAGTGAGCCCTGCTGGGTGAGTACCTCGAGCACCCACTCGCCGAGAAACGGCTCGATCTCGGCCGTGTCGACGCGCTCGGCGGACGCTAGTTCCGGGGGCGGTTCCTGGGCCAGTGCCGGGCCGGCCAGCAGCAGCGCGGTCAGGAACGGGAGGACGTGTGAGCTGCGATGGGAGTTTCGTGCCATGCCGGAAGGGCCTCTTCGTGAACGGGGATTCCTGTGGGCAGGTCCGGGCGCCTGCGACGAGCGAGTCTACTAGCAGCATTCGCCGCCGTCAGGCCACGCCGTCTCGTCAGAAGTAGTCGGGCATGGACGGCGGTTCGGCCGCGAAAACCCGGTCCGCCTGTTCCAGTGCGGCGGCCGATCCTCGGACGGCCTCCATGGCCGCGAGGCGGCGGGCACTCAGGTGGCCGGTGTAGAGAGAACCGAGCGCGCGGATGTCCATCCTCAGCGTGTCGGGCCCGGCACCCTGATCGACCCGGTTCGCCCTGGCCTCGCCGCCTTCGATCTCGATCAGCCAACGGCCCGCGTTTCCGGCCAGGACGTCGTCCGTCAGTTCCAGGTCGAGCCTCGCCCTCGCGGCGGCCGGATAGCCCCGTTCGGCGAACGCCGCCCGAACGTCGACGATGCGGATCATCCAGGTTTCGGCGATGGAGATCTCGGTCCCGACCTCCGGCACGGCGAGGAGCAGCGGGTCGTCCAGCGGGCCGTACCAGACCGCATGGCGCGCCAGCGAGCGGCAGTCCGAGAACAGGGCAAGGAAGCGCCGCGCCGCGTCGGGATGCGCCACCTGAACGTCGCGGATGTTGAGGTCATACGGATAGCGACCCACCGCGCCCAGGGTGTAGACGACGTAACCGTCGATGGCGCCGTCATCCGTTGGCAGCACGTAGCCGTACACGTCGCGGCCGGCCGGGTGGTTGTGGACGCGCTGCCAGATGTGTTCGTTGCGGTCGAGCCAGCCGGGGCGGTCCGCGGCCAACCGCCGGTAGAGTCGCGCGAGCCCGTCGGCGTCGGTTTCCGGGTCGAGCCGGCGGAGTTCCCCGCTCGCCTGGATTCGCCCCAGTCCGGCGAGCGGCAGCCGGTACTGGTAGCGGTGGCCGGCGACCGCGTAGCCTGCGCGGCCGTAGAGCGTGAAGGTCGTGGGGTAGAGGGTCGAGACGGCCACGCCGGCGTCGTGCATGTCCTGGAGGGTGGCCGCCATTAGGGACTTCGCGGCGCCGCGGCCGCGGGCCGTGGGACTGATGGCGACTCCGGCGATGCCGATGTTGCGGACCGACCGCTCCCCCAGGAACAGGCCCATGTCGTACTGGACCAGGCCCCCGACGACATCACGCCCGGCTCGCACGACACGCACTTCGTCCCGTGTCGCTCGCAGCCACGAGACGCACGAATCGTAGGGCGTGTTGAAGGCCAGGGACTCCTGGCGGGCCAGGGCGTCCAGGTCGGCGGAGGTCTGGATCGGCCCGAAGCTGAGGCGCTGCGTCACGGTGCGCGAGTCTACCCGCGCCGAGCCTGGACGGCCTGCCGCAACCGCTACACTGCGCCGCCTATGGACATCGGCATCTTCATGTTTCCCACCGGCGACTCGATGCGGCCCGACGACCTCGGCGCCGAGGTCGAGGCACGCGGCTTCGAGTCCCTCTGGTTCCCGGAGCACACCCACATCCCGACCTCCCGCCGAACGCCTTTCCCCGGGGGTGGCGAGTTGCCTCCCGAGTACTCCCGTTCCCACGACCCGTTCGTCGCGCTGACCGCCGCCGCGATGACAACGGAGAGGATCAAGCTCGGCACCGGCATCTGCCTGATCATCGAACGCGACACGATCACCACCGCGAAGGCGGTGGCGAGCCTCGATGTGCTTTCGGGCGGCCGCTTCGTCTTCGGCATCGGCGGCGGCTGGAACCGGGAGGAGATGGAGCACCACGGCACGGACTACACGACCCGCTTCGCGAAGCTCGAGGAGCAGGTGGCGGCCTTCAGGACGATCTGGACCGAGGACGAGGCGGAGTTTCACGGCCGCCACGTCGACTTCGATCCGATCTGGTCCTGGCCGAAACCCGAACAGAAGCCCCACCCGCCGATCGTGCTCGGTGGCGGCACCGGCTACACCCGCCAGCGCGTCGTCGATCGCTGCGACGGCTGGCTGCCCATCGGCAGGGATACGGACGCCGTGCTCGAGGGCATCGGCGACCTGAAGCAGCGCGCCGAGCGCGCCGGCCGCGCCATGGACACGATCTCGATCAGCGTCTTCGGCGCGCCGCCGCAAGAGGAGGTGCTTGATGCCTACGCCGGGGCCGGCGTGGATCGCGTCATCCTGCCGCTGCCGCCGCAGGGCCGGGACAAGGTTCTGCCGCGGCTCGACCGCTACGCCACATTGCGGTAGCTGCCGTCTCGGCCGGACGGACCGAAGGGAAGGGCTCTCGGCGGCCGCTCGCGCTTGTCTGGTGAATGAGATGCCGGCGCTCGCTTCGGTCGGCTGCGTTTCGGCACGGCGTCAGTCTTGGTGACGGTACGGGGAGTCACTTGCCTCCAGTCCGCCGGGAACCCTTCCCTTCGGTCCTTGCCGAGACTGGACGTCGCTGCGTGGCGCCAGTTGCTCTGGCGGGAAAGTCTCCTAAACGGCTGGCAAAAAGGAAACACGATGGACATAATGAAGGCGGAATGCTAGCCTCCGGCTCGTGTTCGACCGGTTCTTCACGCCTCCCGCGGCCTCGAGTTACTTCCTGTTCGGCCCGCGCGGGACCGGAAAGTCGACCTGGCTGGCGGATCGCTACCCCGGCGCCCTGTCGATCGATCTGAACGACCCGGAGGAGGATCGCTACTACGGCGCGGCGCCGGAACGGCTACGGCGTGAAGTGGCTGCCCACCCAGCGCGACGACCGATCGTCATCGACGAGGTACAGCGAACGCCAGGGCTCCTCCCGGTCGTTCACCAGCTCATCGAGCGGGACAAGAGCCTCCGCTTCGTCCTGACCGGATCGAGCGCGAGGAAGCTCAGGCGAACCGGTGTGGACCTGCTGGCCGGCCGGGCTCTCCTCACGACGATGCACCCCTTCATGGCGGCGGAAGTGGGATCTGCCTTCAGTCTGGACTCCGCCCTGACCCTCGGCCTGATACCGCTCGTCGTCGACGCGGCGGAGCCGGAGTCCGCGCTTCGCACCTACGCGGCGCTCTACGTGCGCGAGGAGGTCCAGGCGGAGGGCCTGGTGCGCAACGTCGGTGCGTTCTCGCGGTTTCTCGAAGCGGCGAGCTTCAGCCACGGAGCCGTCCTGAACGTGTCGAACCTCGCGCGAGAATGTCAGGTCGAACGCAAGGTGGCGGCGGTTTACCTCTCCGTGCTCGAGGACCTGCTGATCGGCTTCACGCTGCCGGTCTTTCGGCGGCGTGCGGTCAGGAAACTCACCACCCATCCGAAGCTCTACCTGGTGGACCCGGGCGTGTTCCGCTCGCTCCGCCCGAGAGGTCCACTCGACCGGGACTCGGAACTGGCCGGCCCAGCGCTTGAGGGGCTGGTCGCTCAGCACCTGCGTGCCTGGATCGCCTACACGGGGCGGAAGGACTCGCTGAGCTTCTGGCGAACCCGTTCCGGCAGCGAGGTCGATTTCGTTTTCTACGGCGAGAGCGGTTTTTACGCGCTTGAGGTCAAGAGGTCGAGCGTCGTTCACCCCCGCGACCTGAGCGGCCTTCGCGCCTTCGCTGCGGACTATCCGGAGGCCACGCCGGTGCTCCTCTACGGCGGTCGTCGGACGCTTGCGAACGGCATCCTCTGCCTGCCGTACGAGGGCTTCCTTCGCAGGCTCGTTCCCGGCCGCCCCTTGGACGACATTCTGGCCGCGGTGGGTGACTAGCCTCCGGTTGAGCCCTACCTGATGGGGTTGAGGAGGGTCGCATGAGTGGCCTCGGCGTAGGTCAGGGGGCGGAAGTGGGCGAGCTTGTTGCGGAGCTTCCTCAGGCGGTGGGCGGGCCCCAACACTCTTTGGCCGCCTTCACGGTAGCGCGAAAAGTAGAGCACTAGGGTGCCGAGTTCCATGTCTTCCGGGGTCTCGATGACCCCGAAGTCGGTCTCGATGGGGAGCCTGCTGAAACGGTGTCGGTTGCGGTCGACGAGTTCGAGGCGGCGCTCTTCCAGGAGCGGCATGAGCACAGCGGCTTGCGCGGCCCAAAGGCGCCGGTTCAGTTCGCGTTCGCGGCTTTGGGCCACGAGCAACGCGGAGTGGACGACGGGTCTTTCGGGCGGTCCGTCCAGGGTGCCGTTCTCCCATCGTTCCCGCGTCTCGGCCGTCCAGCCACGCTCCTCCGCGTAGTGGGAGAGGGTGGCTTGTGGCTGTAGCGCCGCCTCGGGACCGCGGTCAAGGAGGCGCTCGGCAAGTACGTGATCCCATTGGGCCACGTGGGCGACGGAGTTGGCCAGCAGGGCTCGGACGACTCGTTGTCGCCGTCGGGCTTGCGCACTCTGCAGAGCCATCACGTAAAGATCGTCGCGATCGACCACGTCACGAAACTCCCGGTAGCTGATGGACGGCTCCGCCAAGCCGGACACCTCAAAGCCGTCGCCGCACAGCGGAAGCAGAAAAAGCGGCGGTCGGGCGGCCGCCTCCGCGTTCTGGCTAGCGTGGGCAAAGCTGCACAGGAAGCGACGCCAGACCGGCCAGTTCTCCGTGGTCAGGCCGTCGACCCAGAAGACACGGTCCCGGAAATGCTCGTCGACTACGATCTGTTGCGGTGTAGTGAAGTCGCTGGCCCTGGCTTCCGGTGCGACCGTCCGGCGAATCTCCGCGAGAGGAGAGGCTTCCGGGGCCGCGTCGACAAGCGTCCACACAGTGCACCACGCGGTTTGCTGCTCCAGGTGATCGGCCAGGCCCGTAGGCGAGCCGCCGCCGAACCTAAGCACGACGCTCGATCCTCCGCGCAAGTCGTCCGTGACGTTTTCGACGAAGCGGTAGGGCCCGGGCAAGCCCCAGAGCGAGCCCACGCCTCGTTAGTCCGGCCGTGTCAGGAGGATCTGCGCCACAACCGGATCGACCCGCCATTCAGCGGGGCCGGTCACCTGCAGAAGATGGAGCTTCACCGCCGCCCAGATCGCTGATCGCAGTTCGTCATCGCCCAGAGAGCAAGCCGCGAGTTCCCTTGCTTCCGGGTCGAGAAGCTCCTCCTCCGTCGCCGTACCGAGCTCGCGAGCCAGTTGCAGCACGGGCGCCAGCTCGGCGTGTTCAAGAGCGAAGGCCTCCCTCAGCCCGGCGGCGTGTTCCAGGAGGAGTTCGCGGAAGCCGGCCTTGCTGGTCAGGTGCTCAGGATGGCCGCCGTTCCGCAGAGCTTGCACGACGAGGTCCAGCAGTACGGGCCAGCCGCCCGCCAAATCGGCAAGCTCCCGCTCCTGTTTCGGGTCCAGGCGGTGCCCCACATCTTGGTCGTCATCTAGGCACCTGGCGGCGAAGTCGAGAGACCACGGCTTAAGCTCGACGAGTCGAAGCGCTCCCCGCTCTTCGCGCTCGATGATCGTCCGGCGGTGGGCCATTAGTCGGTTTGCGTCCAGGGCGAAGACGACTCGAGCGAGCTTGTCGCGCGAGCGGAGCGTCTCGAGCGATCCCTGCGCGGAACGCAGCCAGTCCTCGTGCCATGTTTGGGCGGTTGCGTCGCAGAGAAGCACCGTGGTGCCGGGCTTTCGGGCCCTCAGGCGGCTCCTGAGGTCGCGCTCGAATCCGGCGCGGGACCGTGGTGCCTTCAACCGTTCGACCTCGCCCGTTCCCTTGCCGGCCGTCAGGAAGTCCAGGACGTGCCTTGCGCCGGCAGCCTCCGTTCCGCACACCAGAACGACTTCGTTGCGGCCGGTACCCTTCTCGGAACGGCCCTCGATCTCGTGTTCCTGTCGAAGCGTCAGAGGCCGGTGAAGTGGTCCCTTTTCGTCGTCTCGCCTTCTGATCTCTCGTGGACCCAACTCGGGCGTTGCGGGTCGTTCTTCAAGTGTGAGTAGTTTCGCTTCGAGAGCCTGCGCGTTGCCGAGGAGAGCTAGGACGTTCGGGTTGCGGAGGCTGAACTTCGGCTCTTCCGATCCTGGCTGGTCCGTGAGTCTGAGGACGCCTAGTTCGACCATTTCTTCCAGCAGGGCCTTGAACTGCTCCGTGTCGTAGCCGTCGCCGAAGCCGACCTCCCACCACGCTCTAGCTTCGTCGAAGAGGCGCTCCACGCCAGTGCCGTCGCGCAGGACACGGTCGTCCTCGTGGCACATGTACGCCAGGACGTATGCAATTGCCTCGTAGCGGGGGTCGAGTTCCAACGTCCACACGAACCGTTTACGGATCTCGTCCTGGAAGGTCCGGTCGCGGTGGATGCCGTCCAGAAGGTCGGCGCTTACGGCCGGCAGTTCGTTCGGCGAGCGGCGGCGAGCCGGCGCCGATAGCCTGTCGGCGATCGCGTTCCCGTAGATCTGGAGGAGGCTCGGATAGTAGTTCGCGCGCGCAAGCACACTTCGCGTCAGCCGCCGCGGGTCGAACCGGTAGCCGCAGGCTCGGAGGGGTACGCTGATCAGGTCCTCCGCTTCCTGCCGCTCCTCCCGCCGGATGAAGGGGCCGATGCAGATCGGCGTACCCATGTGCGCCAATGGATGGTTGGACTGGTTGGTGGTCCGCAGGACGTTGTGCAAACCCGCGAAAACCACCTTGATCGAGCGGTTCCGCTCCATGAGAGCTTTCAGCCTTGAGGACTCGGCGAAGGTGGCGCGGCTGCTGTTCAGGGCGTCGCGGCGCAGAAAGTTGTCGGCTTCGTCCAGCAGGATCAGCAGTCTGCCTCGCGTCTTGGGGTTGAACCGCGAGTGCAGAGCTTCGCAGAAAGTCCCAACGCTCCTCGGTTCACGGGTGGGCCGTTGAGCGGACTCGTCGATCGCCCCCAACTCTTGCAGGTGCTTCCAGATCACGGCCCACACATCGGCCGTGTCGGCATCGCCGATGCCGCCGTCCTTGAGGTCGATCCAGACCGCGAACTGACCGCGCTCCGGTGAAGTGAACTCCTCCTGTACTTTTCGGAGAAGGGCCGTTTTCCCCAACTGCCTTCCCCCGTAGAGAAAGCACGATCCCTCGTCGAAGTTGCTGACTTCGCTCCTTTCTCGGTCTCGCCCGAAGAACATCTCCGGCGGAACGAAGCTGGAGCGCGTCTGGAAGGCCTTGCAGTATGAAAAGGGAAGAGTTAGCGCGAAGAACGAAGCGCGACGGGGGCTGGCCTGCATAGCTAGGAAGGCCAGGAGCGACTGGTCCAGCACGACGAAGGGGAGCTTCTTCTCAAAGCTCGTGCGTGTGAGTTGCTCACGAATGCCGTCACTCAGCGGCGCGGCGCACACGACGATTGCGGCCTGACCCGAGTACGCACCTCCCAACTCCTGCCCCACCTGGGTTGGAGTAGGAGCATCGAAACACACTAGGAGGCGATAGCGACCACGAGCTAGGGAACCGAACTGGGCGATCGCGCATTCATCCCTGTTGGCGAGAGTGTCGGCGAGGAGCTCTCCCGTCCACATGCCCCGGCGTACTCCGGAGACGTTACGGTCGAACTTCACCCGAACATCGGTGAAGCCGAGGCGGCTGAAGAGCTCCCGCGCAACCTTCGCGACGCTTGGCCGGTTCACGCGCGAGCAAGTCCTCAGGTCGCCCCAGCGTTCAAGCAGATCGGCGGCCGACACGCGATCGTCTTCGTCGAGTTCGTCGAACAGGAGAACTCCTTGGCGCCCACCCTCCTTCGCGGCCTCGACGACAGCCGACCAGTCTTTCGTCGCCGCGCGCAACTCGCCGCGGTCCGCGGCGAGGTACGAGTCGAGGAGGTCGCCCGGGCCTGTGAGGTCCTCGATTGTCCTCACGCGGGGCTCGCTGGCGCGGAACAGGAGCTCGTTCGCGGCCACGAGATCACCATCGTTGATGTGACGCTCGATCTCCCGCAGCCGGTCGGGCTCGGCGGCTAGTCGGCTTTGAGCCTCGCTGCGGAGCGCTTGGAGGCTCCCATCCTTGGCTCTCTCGAGTTCACGTCGGAGGGAATCCAGTTCGGCGACGCTCCTGTCGAAGTGGACCACCTTCCGATCTTCGATCCTTTCCTCCAACGCGGAGAGGCGCAAGTCGGTTCCGAGGCGGTCGTCCGGCGCCAACTGTCCGTACAGATACGCCGACTCCAGGGCGTCGCGTAGGGTCTCCGCGTCCTCCTTCAGAGAGTGGAGGCGATCCTCGCGGGAGGAGGCCAGACGTTCCCGCCAGCGCTCCGAGTCGTCTTCGCTCATCTGTTCCGTGCTTGCGGGCCAGTCCAGGATCCTCTGTGCGGTCAAGAGGTCAGCGGCCTCGATCCGTGTCTCCAAGGCGGTTGTCAGATCGGGGACCGGAGCAGAAGAGAGCGTTCTGAGGTCTTCTTCCGGATTCCCGTCGGCCAGACCGGAGTCGGCAATCCGAATCTGCGGATAGCGGAAGAGGCCGGATGCCCTGACCATCTCGGTGGTGGGCTCGTTCGTAGCGGCCGCTCTCGACTCTAGGTCGACGAGCTTCTCGACCTGAGTCAGTGCGGAACTTGCCGCGTTCGCGGCAGCTCGAACGAGTGGATCCTCGTCCCGGCGTGCTTTGACAGTCTGTAGCTCCTGATGGAGGCCTGGAGCATCGTTCTGGATCAGCCGGACGAAGTTCGAGAGGACTTCTTGGTGATGGCTGGGGTGGTCGGTCGTGGCGTCGAGCAGATCAAGGTACTTGCGGGCGAGTTCGCAGGGGCGGTCGAGTCGCCTCCGGATCTTCCTGAAGATCTTCTGGTCGATGGATTGTCGCCTGTTGAGCAGGCGCGCACTTAGGTCGTCCAGGCGTTTTCTTAGGCTGTCCCGGTCTTCGATCTCGGCGAGGTCGGTGCGGACCTGGTCCGCGTCAGCTCCGTGCGAGATCCCTTTCAAGAGCCGATCCAACGGGCCTTCCCTCAAGAGAGCGCTCCAGACCTTCTTGGCGGGGACGTAGCCTAGGGGAAGCGTTGCGTCCCCCTCGCGCCATGAGGCTAGGTCCCTCCGCAAGGCAGCCATGGCGTCTCCCTGTTTCAGGTGGTGTCCTGCTCGGCGTAGGAACGACCCTGCGTCGATCCCCGCTGTCTGGGCGGCCCAGCCTCGCTCGGCGGCTTGATGAGAGAAGTCGTACAGCACGAGCAGGCCTTCATGCGTGAGACCCTGGAGCCAGGCTGCTGCTCCGGTGTGCGGGGCAAGCAGCGTTGGAACCACGGCGCCGGCGAAACGGAGCAGGGCTTCCGCGTTCACCTGGGCCGGCGTGCTCCCGGGCAAAGGTTCACTCGGCGCGTTCTCGATTACTTCGCGCAGATCGGCCGCGAGTTCCCCGTGGGCCTGCCGCAGGTGGCTGGCGTACAACGCTGCTTCGACGACGGCACTTCGAGGTTGGCCCGCCGTGATCTCCAGTTCCTCGGCGAGGCGGCAGATCTGGAAGGCCTCGGCCAGGCGAGGCGGTTCGTCAGCCAGAGCCTCCGCGAGGGCCTTCCGCACGCTTCGCTCGCGCTCGTTCCACGCTTGGGCCTTGGGTGGCTTCGGTGTCGCCGGAGCGGGTGTTGGCCTCGGCTCTTCGAGTGGCGACGCCGGATCCGCTGGTTCTTCGCCAACCGCTCCAGCAGGGGCTGCCGTCTCGGCTGCCGCTGCTGACGGCGCCGGCGACTTCCGGGTCTTCGAATCGTCGGACTCCACGGGCTTTTCCCGAGGAAGCGGCTGGTCGGGTTGCGCTGGCGTCTGGGCGGGCTCCGCCTTCCGCTCCTTCTCGGTTTGAACCGCGGGCGATTCGGTGTCGGCCGGATCGTTCTCGGCCTGCGCGGCTGGAGGCTTGGGGGGCTTCCTCTCCGCTTGGGCCGGGACCTCCGCATCAGTCTGCGGGACGTTCCTGTCGCCCTGAACCGCCACGCTTGGAGTGAGCGCCGCCAGCAGAGCGTCTTCCGCCGCTCGGTGGCGATTCCTGGCCGCGACCCTCTGTTCGTGGAGTGCGTCCAGCCGCTCGTCCAGGTTCCGCTGTTCTTCCCGGCTCGTGGGTTTGCGGTCCTGGAGGCTGATTCGTTGCTGTTCCAGTTTGCCGTAGTCGTTGTGGGCCTGTTCCAGCGTTTCGATGGCCTTCTGGACCTCGCTCCGTAGTCTGGCGAACTCGGCTGTGGCCTCTCGCGGGTGCAGTTGCGACAGATTGCTCCACCCGTCGGCCAGTTCATCCACGTCCGCCCGGATTCCCGCGGCGGCGTCGCTCCGGGCGATTTCATCCAGGAAACGTGCGGCGGCCGACTGGAGTTCTTCTGTGGTTTTGCGGGAGTCGAGGCGCTGGCGCCGAGCCGTCAAGCTTCCCTGGAGTGTCTGCACGCGGTCTTCCACACTCGTCGCGAAGCCACCAAAGATCTCGAGGGACTCAGCGTCCTCGACCTCCTCGACGAGCCCGTGCAGGGAAGAGAACGCAGAGTCGATCGTCGTTTCCACGTGCTGCAGCGTCTGCAGTAGCTCGCGGTTTGGGGCGTCGGAACGGGCGGCTGGTTCCCCGACTTCCGTTGACCCCGCCCCCGGCGTCTCAGGATCGATGTCGGGATTCGGCGGCGGGTCCGCGGCTGCCGGCTGGAGCAACTTCTCGAACTCTCCCGCCAGTTTGTCGACCCGGTCTACTGCCCGCTGGAGAACCGACCGGTCATCTAGGAGCGAGGCGAGCGTGAAGGCAAGATGAACGGTCTGGCGACGCTCCGCGTTATCCATTTCGGACCATCTGTTCAGCCGGGAGTCCACCTCCTCCCTGAGCCGGTCGACGAGGACATCGTCAGACCCCTCCGACTGGAGGAGGCTCCGGTCCAGGTTGTCCAGGATGCAGTACTCAAGGGATGGAGGCGGTTCGTCCTCGGGCCTGCCGCCTTTCCGCCGGTTCGGAACCGAAGCGGCCGGTCGCGGGTTGGCACGCCAATGGTCCCAGAGTTCCCTGCGGTTTCGCGGATCCGAGTAGAAGGCGAGCATGACGGCTTCGTCCGTTTCCGCCTCGAGGTCGTCGCCAATCTTCGAGCGCACCCAGACGCCCTGAAGGAGGCGGTGGCGTCGTTGGCCGCTCAGATACAGAGGCTTCTGGAGCTTCAGAAGACTGCTGAGACAAAGGGGAAGACCGTTCCCCAACTCGTTCTTCGAAAGAGACTGGGCCATGTTCGCGTTGACAGGAGGCCGCGGACTCTAGCAGCCCGTGGCCAGATCGGCGCCGGTCTCCGACACGAGCAGACCGACGACGTCCCGCAGGGCCTCGTCCTTGCTCGCTCCCTCGACGAGTCGCAGCCGGTAGAGGTCGAGCTGGCGGTCGGCGCTCGAGCCTTCGCGCACGATCGTCAGGCTGTGCCGGAGTTCCGGCTCGCAGCCGAGGGCGCAGGCGTCTTCGGCGAGTTCGTCTGTGAGTTCCTGCAGTTCGTCGGCGATGTCGATGCGGCCGCCGCGCCGGGTGTCGCCCAGGAACGCCAGCAGGCCGTAGCGCTGCGCGAGCCACTTGTTCTCGACGATGATCTCGGTCGGGGGCTCGGGCGGCAGCGTGCCTTCCCGGTCGTGCCGCGCCAGCATCCGGATCAGGGAGGCATAGAGAGCGACGATGCACATCGCGTCCTCGATCGCCGGACAGGTGTCGCAGATTCGGAGTTCCACTGTCGGGAACTTGTGGGACGGACGGATGTCCCACCAGATCTCGCTGCCGTCCGTGATGAAGGCCATGCGCTGGTACTCGCCGAGAAGCGCTTCGTAGTCGGCTTGGGAGGCGAGCGGGCCGGGGATGCTGGTCCGGGGCATCGCCTCGAAGAGATTCAGCCGGTTGCACTTGAACCCCGACTCCCGGCCCTTGCCGAACGGCGACGAGGCGGAGAGCCCGATGAACAGGGGCAGGTAGCGCCGGAGCGCCGTCATGACGCGGACCCGGGTGTCGAAGTCCCCGAAGCCGGCGTGCACGTGCATGCCGCAGATGACCAGGCGCCGGACCGTCTCCTGGTAGGTGGAGGCGAACTGCCGGTAGCGTTCCTTTGGCGTCGGAAGCTGGGCTTCCCAGGCCGCGAACGGATGGGCCGAGGCGCCGATCACGGCCGCGCCGTGGGTTTGCGCCGCCTCGACGACGAGCTTGCGGGCCGCCTTCAGGCCCTCGCGCACTCCGGCCACGGAGTCGTGGACGGCGGTGTTCGTTTCGATCTGGGAGCGAAGGAACTCGTGGACGACCTTCTGGCCGCCCGCGGCTTCGCCGCAGGCTTCGAAGATGCGCGGATCGGGGTCGTTGAGGAGATCGCGCGAGTCGGGGTCGACGAGGAACAGTTCCTCCTCGACCCCGAGGGTGATCGTGACGTCGTCCGCCACTTCAGTAATTGAGCTCTTCGCCTTCGGATTTCGCGATGACGGCTGCGCCGACTGAGTCGGACGTGATGTTGACCATCGTTCGGAACATGTCGAGCGGGCGGTCGACGCTGAGCATCACGCCGGCGAGCGCGTAGGCCTCCGGCGTGGTCAGGTCGATTGCCTCGAGCACGATGAAGATCATCACCAGGCCGGCCGACGGGATCGCCGCGGCGCCGACCGAAGCCAGCAGCGCGGTCAGCACGACGACCAACTGTGTGTAGAGCGACAGTTCGACACCCAGGGCCTGGGCGATGAAGAGGGCGCCGACGATCTCCAGCAGGGCCGTGCCGTCCATGTTGACGGTAGCGCCCATCGGCGCGACGAAGCTGCTGACCCGGTTCGAGGCGCCGACCTTCTCCCGCAGGCACTTCATCGTCATCGGCAGGGTGGCCGCGGAGGAACTGGTCGAGAATGCCATCGCCATGGCGGAGGCCATCGCCCGGTAGTGGTGGATGGGGTTCTTCCTGGAGAGCAGGGCGAAGAGCAGCGGCAGGACGACGAACACGTGCAGCGTCAGGCCGACCGCGATCGTCAGCACGTACTTGCCGACCTGCTGGAACACGTCGAGGCCCATCTGGCTGACCGCGCGGGCGAGCAGCGCGAAGACGCCGATCGGCAGCAGGCGGATGACCCAGGTCGTCACCTTCATCATCGCCTCGAAACCGGCGCTGAACCCGTCGCGGAGCAGGTCTCCGGTCTTGCCGGTCATCACGCCGATCGCGGCGCCGAGCACGATCGAGAAGAAGATGAGCCCGAGGATGTCGCCCCCGGCCGCGGCGCCCACCGGATTGTCCGGGACGAGCCGCTGGAGGATGTCGGCCATCGAACTGGGCGTCTGCAGGTCCTCCGGTGTGAGCGGCGCCACTCCTTCGGGCATGACGAGACCCCTTCCGGGCCGTATGCTGTTGGCCAGAGTCAGGCCGACGAGGATTGCCATGAAACTGCTCAGCGTGTACCAGAGGAGAGTCTTGCCGCCCAGGCGACCGATCGACCGGCCGTCGCCGATGCCCGACACGCCGTGCACGATCGAGGTGAAGATCAGGGGCACGATGACCATCCGGAGGAGGCGCATGAAGAGGTCGGCGACCCATGCGATCCAGCCCACCTCTCCGAAGACGAGGGCGAAGCAAAGCCCCGCCGCCATTCCGATCAGTACCTGCCAGTGAAGTGCGAGTTTCATGAGTCGGCAGGGTAGCACGCGAGAACGGAGGCTTCGCCGACCGTTTCGGCGCCGCCCGCGCGTACTCGCGCTGGCTTCTGCCGTGGTGCTGGCGGCGCTTGTGGCGAGCTGCGGCAGTGTCCGCTACTACTCCCAGGCGGTCTGGGGCGGGGCCGATGTCCTGGTGAAGCGCAAACCGATCGATCGCCTGCTCGAACCGGGCCGCGCACAGGTTCTGTCGGCCGCGACCCGGGGACGGCTGGGGCTGAGCCAGGAGATTCGCGACTTTGCCAGCCGGGAGCTCGGACTCCCGGACAATCGGAGCTATCGCAGCTATGCCGACCTGGGTCGACCCTACGCGGTCTGGAACGTCGTCGCCGCGCCGCGGCTCAGCCTGGAGCCGAAGACCTGGTGTTATCCGTTCGCCGGCTGCGCCGCCTATCGCGGCTACTTCAACGAACGCGCGGCGCGGCGCCATGGCGATCGGCTGGCCGCCGACGGTTACGACGTGCGCGTCGGCGGTGTGGCGGCGTACTCGACCCTGGGCTGGTTCGCGGATCCGGTGCTCAACACCTTTCTCGACTACGCCGAGGCCGACCTCGCGGCCGTGATCTTCCACGAGCTCGCCCACCAGGTCGTCTACGTCAAGGACGACAGCGCGTTCAACGAGTCCTTCGCGACCGCGGTCGAGGTCGAAGGCGTGCGCCGGTGGCTGGGTTCGCTCGGTCGCGACGCGGAGCTCGCGACCTTCGAGAGCGGTCGGCGTCGCCGGCGCGACCTGAACCGCTACCTGCTCGAGGTGCGAGCCGAACTCGAGTCGATCTACGGCAGCGACGACAGCGACGATGGGAAGCTGGCCCGAAAGGCGGAGTTGTTCCGGGCCCTGCCCTCGCGCTATCGGCGTGAACTCGTTCCGGCCTGGCGCGCGGCGGGCGACGACGCGGGCGGCGAATCGAACCTCGGCGGCTGGCTGTCGCGGCTCAACAACGCGGACCTCGTCGCGGTGGCGACCTACGACGACTTCGTGCCGGCGTTCCGGGCCCTGCTGGTGTCGTCGGGGGGTAGCTTCCCCGCGTTCTACGCCGAGGTGGAGCGGCTGGCGGGCCTGGAACCGGACGAGCGACGCCGCGCTCTCGACTCGCTGGCTACCGGCGGTCCAGAACCGCCCGAGCCCGGTCCGGATAGTCGGTGAACACGCCGTCGACGCCAAGCTCGAACAGGTAGCGCTCGAGTTCCGCTTCGTGACTGTCGTGGCGGTCCGGCACCTGGTCGGCGCGGAACGTGTAGGGGTGGACGGTCAGGCCGGCGTCGCGGGCCCAGTCGATCAGCTCGGGCTGCCGCTCAAGCATCGTCTTGGCCGGGCCGATGCCGTCGGCGAAGGCGGCGACGCCGGCCATGCCCTCGGCGCTCAGGAACCGCCGGTACTGCTCGACCTCGGCCATCAGGAACACCTGGGGTAGTTCGGAGCCCAGTTCGCGCAGGCGTCTGAGGCTCTCCTCCTCGAAGCTCTGAACGAAGATCAGAGCGCCGCTTTCCCGGTAGCCGTAGCGCTCGACGATCTCGAGCAGCGCCTCCTCCATGGCCTTCCCCTCGGCGCGGTGCCAGGCGGGCGCCTTGAGTTCGGGATAGATGCCGACCGTTCGGCCGGTCCGTTCATTCAGACCCTGGACCAGCTCGATCATCTCGGCGAAGGAGGGCACGGCAAATC
Source organism: Acidobacteriota bacterium (assembly GCA_028875725.1). NCBI lineage: Bacteria > Pseudomonadati > Acidobacteriota > Acidobacteriota bacterium. Next base: position 1,841,821 of record JAPPCR010000006.1, on the reverse strand, counting down.
GGCTGCTGCCCCTGGGAAAGCGGTTGCCGAGACGTTCCTCCGCCTGAAGCCCGCGGATCTCCTTGAGCGTGAAGTCGGCGGCGTACCAGCGGCCGTCCTCGCGGGCGCGGTCGGGGAAGACCTGCTCGACGTTCGTCGTCGCCTGCAGGTAGATGTCGTGCAGACAGATCAGGTGGCCGTCCCGGGTCAGGACGAGGTCCGGCTCGATGTAATCGGCCCCCATTCCGTGAGCGAGGGCGTACGCCGGCAGGGTGTGCTCTGGCAGGTAGCCGCTGGCGCCGCGATGGGCGATGACGATCCTGGCGGGTGGCGTCACGGCGTCCTCCGTGCCTCCGTCGTCGCCGTCGATTCCGGCGGCGGGAAGCGCCGAACCGCACGCCAGCGCGGCGGCAACGAACGGGACTCGGGCTTTCGAGATCACGTGGAAGTTCAAGGCCGGCCAGCACCCGGCTGGCGCGGCCTCGCGCCAGCCGCGTCACAGTCCGAGCGCCCGTCTTCGGGCGGGCGGATGTCAGGCCGGCGCACCGACACATCGGGCAGGGCCTCGACTTCGACCCGGGCATCGTTGAAGCAGGCACCCGCGCCGATGTCGGTCAGGGTGTCTGGAGCGAGCGCACAGGCGTTGGTCCCCGATTCCGTGCTCCTGGCCCAGACGCCCTTGGGAAGGAGGGCGACTCCGGGCCGGAGGTCCGGGTTGAGGCGGACGCGGCAGCGGACCTCGCCGTAGTCGTTGAACACCCGCACCCGCGGCTTGTCGCGGGGGCTCAGCCCGCGCGCGGCGGCGTCGTCCGGGTGCATCTCGAGCGGCACCTGGCCGGGTCGCAACTGGCCGAAGGTCGAGCTCACCGTCTGCGGCACGGAGGGCGAGATGAGCGCCAACGGGTACCGTCCATCGCCCGGCTCGGAGTGGAAGGCGTAGAGTCCGCGCGCCGACTCGGCCTCGAGTGACGGTGGGCAGAGATGGACCCTGCGGTCGGCCGTGTGGGGGAAGACGTCGACGAACTGGATCGGCCGGCGGCCGGTCTCGGGCAGCACGAGCCCGTCGTTCGCGAGCTGCCGCTCCCGCTGCCGGCCCAGCACCGCCTGCCGCCATTCGCCCTCCGAGCGGGGGTCGTCGTCGTGCAGGAGTCCGAGCCGGTGCGCGAGCTCGTCGAAGACGCGCAGGTTGGAACGGGCCTCGCCGACCGGCTGCGTCACCGGCTTCGTGTCGTGGAGCACCATCGCGCCGTATCCCATCGCCAGGTCGTCGTGCTCCAGGAAGGTCGTCGCCGGCAGTACCAGGTCGGCGTAAAGGGCGGTATCGGTCATCACCTGGTCGAAGACGACGGTGAACAGGTCCTCGCGGGCCAGACCTCGGCGGACGAGTTCCTGGTTCGGCAGCGTCGCCAGCGGATTCGCGTTGTAGACGAAGAGGACCTTGACCGGCGGGCCCGGGATCGCGTTCGGGTCGGTCAGGACCCGGCCCACATGGTTCATGTTCACGATCCGGGTGCCCGGCGACGGCTCGCGCCAGCCGACGTTCCGGAAGGCGGCGCCGTTGCTCATCGTGTAGCCGCCGGCGCGGACCCTGAACTTGCCGCCCACGGCGGGCAGCGCGAGAATCGCCGCGACCGCCGAGCCGCCGTTCCGGTTGCGCTCGACGCCCCAGCCGCAACGGATGACCGCCGGCGAGGACGCGGTGTAGAGCTCGTAGCAGCGGGCGATGTCACGCACCGGGACGCCCGTGACTTCGGCGGCGTGCTCGAACGTCCAGGGTTCGGCGCGCCGGCGCAACTCGTCGACTCCGCTCGCGTGTTCAGCCAGGAACTCGAGATCCGCGTCGCCGCAGCGGAAGAGCTCGCGGTGGAGGGCGAGCGCCAGGCACAGGTCCGTGCCGGGCCGCGGCTGCAGGTGGAGGTCGGCCTGCTTCGCCAGCGGCGTGCGTCTTGGGTCGACGACGACGAGCTTGCCGCCGCGGGCCCGGGCGGCGCGCAGGATCGGCACCAGGTGGATGCCGGTGGAGGAGGGGTTGGCGCCCCAGACGATCGCGAGTTTCGCTTGTTCGTAGTCCTCGAGAGCTACGCCGGCCATCTTGCCGTAGAGGCCGAGCGCGGCCGCCGTGCTGGGCGCCGCGCACACGTTGCGGGCCAGGGCCGAGGCTCCGAAACGGCGGAACAGGATCGCATCGGCCGTGTCCTGGGTCAGCAGGCCGTTGGAGCCGCCGTAGCTCAGCGGCAGCACGGACTCGCCGCCAAGCGCGGCCTTCGCCTCCGTCATCCGCTCGACGATCAGGTCGATGGCGCGGTCCCAGGAGATCGGCTCGAGCCGGCCTTCGCCTTTGCGTCCGCCGCGGCGCGCCGGGTGAAGCAGGCGATCCTCGCCGTAGAGATGCCGCGAAATCCGGCCGACCTTGGAACAGATGAAGCCGTTGGTCAGCGGATGCGCGACCTCCGGTGGCGCGGCGCGCACCTTGTCGACCCGGCCGTCCCGGACCTCGACTTCGAGGGAGCAGGAATCGGGGCAGTCCAGCGTGCAGGCGGTGTGGTGAACGGCGGCCTGCGGAACCTGGCCTGGCGTCGGATTGGCGACGGTCATCCGTGGAAGCGTACAACGCAGGGCAGGCGGATCGTGTCGCCGATCCGGCTGCCGGTGCGCCGGCCTTCCGGAAGGCCATGCATCCTGCAACCAACCGGGTTACGATTCGCGCTCCCCGGCCGGCCCCGGGTTCGGCAATCACACGGACTTCCGCGATGACCCTGACGCTCGATCGACAGCCTTCGGCGCAGCAGGCGCCGGAGCGGCGTGTCTTCAACTTCTCTCCGGGCCCGGCGGTGCTGCCGTTGCCGGTTCTTCAGGAGATCCAACGCGATCTGCTGGCGTTGCCGGGTGTCGGCAGTTCCGTGCTGGAAGTCAGCCACCGCTCGGCGGCGTTCGACGGGATCCTCGCTGAGGCTGAAGCCAACCTGCGCGAACTGCTAGCCGTTCCGGCGGACTATCGGGTGCTCTTCCTGCAGGGTGGTGCCTCGCTGCAGTTCTCCATGGTCCCGATCAACCTGTTGCGCGGTCAGGACCTGCCGGCTAGCTACATCCTGACCGGGTCCTGGGGCAGCAAGGCCGCGGTCGAAGCACGGCGCGAGGGCAAGGTCCACGTGGCATGGGACGGGAAGGCCGACAACTTCGTGCGCGTGCCAAACGACGACGAGCTCGATCTGCCACCTGCCTCGGCATACGTCCACTACACCTCGAACGAGACGATCCAGGGCGTCCAGTTCCGCCATCCGCCCGCGGCCGGCGAGGCGCCTCTGGTCTGCGACGTTTCGTCGGACTTTCTTTCGGGCCCGGTCGACGTGCGCGAGTTCGGCCTGCTCTACGCCTGCGCGCAGAAGAACGCGGGCCCCTCCGGGCTGACCGTGGTCGTCGTTTCGGACGACCTTCTCGAACGGTGCGACGACGACGTGCACTCGATGCTCAGCTACCCGCGTCAGGCCGAGAAGGGTTCGCGCCTCAACACCCCGAACGTCTTCGGCGTCTACGTGTTCCTGCTGGTGACGCGCTGGCTGCGCGACGAGGTCGGCGGCCTGGAGGCGGCTGCCGCCGGGGCGGAGGCGAAGACCGGACTGATCTACGACGTGCTGGACGGCGACGGCGGCGAGTTCTACGTCCCCCACGCCGAGCCTGGGAGCCGTTCGCGCATGAACGTGACCTTCAGGCTGCGGCGCGGCGATCTGGAAGAGGTCTTCGTCGCCGGCGCGGCCGAACAGGATCTCGTGGCGCTCAAGGGCCACCGCAGCGTCGGCGGTTTCCGCGCGTCGCTCTACAACGCGATGCCCATGGAAGGGGCCGAGCGGTTACGCGACTTCATGCTGGCCTTCCGCGCCAGGCACTGAGAACTCACACTGGGTGCGCCGGCGCCCTCGCCGGCATGAAGCGCGACGCCGCGAAGCTGCGAGCCCGAATCCCTACCGGCGGCTGGTCAACAGCGCCGAGCCCACGATCACCAGCAGCAGCAGGGCGCCTCCGCCCCAGACGAGGATCGGCGCAGCTCCACGCTCCTCGTACGTGACCACCTCGTCCCGTGGCTCGTCGAAGAGCGAGTCGTAGGCAGCCGCCGCTGCCTGTGCCGCGGTCGCCGCCGCCGCCACCGCGGCCTCGTCTTCCGGCTGCCCCAGGCCGCCCTCGGCGATGATCCGCTCCACGGTATGGACGAGATCCCAAAGCTCGTCCGGAGTGTACGCGTCGCGATAGCCCGGCATCGCCGTGCCGTCCATGCCGAGATAGAGGCGGCTGTAGATCGCGGCGCTGTCGTTTCCGCCCTTGAAGACGCCGCCGACGATGTTCGTCGGCAGCGTGTGGTTGCCTTCGAAGTCCGGCATCGGGTCGTTGCGAAGCCGCCTGCCGTTCGGCCCGTGACAGGAAGCGCAGGCCTCCACGTAGATCCGTTCGCCGCGGGCGCGGCGCTCGTCGTTGAAGGGAGGCTCGGGCGGGATCTCGATCGCCGGTCCCGGGGTCGTCCGCCGGGCGAACTCCGCATCGGCCTCCGCGGCACTCAATTCACCCGCGGCGACCGCCCGATCGAGTTCGCTGCGGATGGCGTCCAGGCTGAAGCGGCGGGTGTAGCGCGCCATCGCCGCGATCTCGGCGTCCGGAACCTGGCCCCAGGCCGACATGCCGGTACCAGGCATTCCGCGGCGAATCGTCTCCTCCAGGTCACGATCCGAGGGGATCGAGTTCTCGGTCGTCGCCAGCTTGAACCGTCCCGACTGAAAGCTGCGGGGCCGCTCACCGGTGGTGTAACTGAACTTGCCCAGGCCGTCGCCGTCTTCGCCGTGGCATTCGCGGCAGTAGCGGAGGAAGGCCTGCCGTCCGAGGTCGACTTCCGTTTCCGCTACCGGCGAGGAGGCTTCTTCGGTGTTGGCGTTCTGCCCGTTCGTCGTCGCCGCGGCGCCAGTCGACACGGCCACACAAAGAAGGGCCAGGAGCCACCGGGTACGGTGCTGATACGTTGCCGCCGGAGGTTCCATGTCCGACCCGCGATCCGGCCCCAAGACCGGGTTCTTCGGCCCGATGAAGGGGCCCGACTCGGCCCGACACACGGTCGAGCGCCTCACCGCCGGCCGCCTGCGCGCCTCGATCGAACACGACATGATGAAGGGCGTCTCGCCCGAAATGCTGCGCTGGTGGTTCGAGAACATCGATACCTGGACCCGTTACAACGGCAGCGACTTCAACGGCCCCCTGGTACCCGTCTACCGCTACTGGCATCCGTTCGACCACATCGCCGTGCGCTGGCGCCGCCGAGTCTATGTTCGCGGACGCCTGGGTCCGGGGAGCGTGATCGAGATTCATGAAGATCTTGCCGGGAAGCACCCGGTCCGGGCGAAGGCCCGGGTCAGCCGGTTCGACGACGAGGCGTTCAACTTCGACCTGCTGCTCGGGGGCCTGCTCCGCGTCGGCTCGCTCGACCACCTCTACGCCGAGGTCGAGGGCGGCTGCTCCTTCTACACCGAGGCCCGAATCGGCGTGCGGGTGCCGATCATCGGCCGATTCCTGAACTGGATCATCCGTCGGCAGTTCACCGAGGAACTGCTTCGGGACTGGATCGTCCACAACATCGAGGAGAGCGGCGAGACGGAGAAGTTCGTGCCGGCGTTGTACGAGGAGGCGCGAGGGAAGAGGGAAAGCGCCGTCGGCTAGCGATCCGCCTCACTCCCCGCGGACCCGCTCCAGGTACACCGCCTCCAGCAGGTCGAGCCTGTCCTTGAGCACGCCGGGTGTTGCCTTGGGCTTCGGGGCGTCAAGCACCAGCCAGGTGTCGTTCTCCGCCTCGTACTCCGGCCACTCCGGGGCGCCGTCGGCGTTCGGGTCGCCGGTGGCGGCGAAACGGGTCCAGTAGCCGGCCATCGCGTCGGCGAGGGCGGCGCCGTCGTCGCCGCGGTAGTTCTCCGATCCGGGCTCGCCTGGATCACCGAAGACGTACGCGACCTCCGAGCCGTGGGGGGCGCCGGGGAACGTCTCGCGTTGCGCTTCGGGCACGAACCGGAAGTAGTAGGTGCGCGCTGGCGAGGAGACGGTCTTCATCTGTTCCGCAAGGTAGCGGGCGGAGATCACGTAGCGCTGGTCGCCGAACGAGGTGGCGGCAGCGATGCGCCCGGCGTCGGTATCGGCCCTTGCGTCCGCCCCGTAGAGGCTCCGAGCGTGCTGTTCGTGCTCGCCGAAGGTGGCGAAGTAGTCGTCGGGCGCCATCCGGAAGGCGCGGAAGATCGTCCCCTCGAAGCTGTTGCCGCCGGTGATGTAGGGGACGTCGTGCTGCTTGCCGCGGGCGAAGACGATGCCGGGCTCGTCAGGGAGCATGGTGCCCGTGATCGGCACCCAGAAGCCGGTGCCGAGGGTGTTGAGTTCCTCGAACGAAAGGGCGCGCAGGTCGGCGGCCGAGGGTTCGGCGCCGAGGTCGAAGCCGGCTTCGGCGATCAGCGCCGCACCCATGTCGCGCGCCGAGGGCAGGCCCCAGCGCGGCTCGCTGAGGTGGGGGAGCCGCCAGGTGCCGTAGCCGCTCTGGGCGATCGCGCGGTGGAACAGGCCGGCGGCCATCGGCACGCTCATCAGGGTGTTGACCGCCATGCCGCCCGCCGAGACGCCGAAGATCGTCACGCGTTCCGGATCGCCGCCGAAGGCAGCGGCGTTCCGTTGCACCCAGTCGAGGGCGGCGATCATGTCGGTCACGCCGTGGCTGCCCTCGGGCTGGCCGGAGAGCGCTGCCTCGGCGGCCAGGGCGGGGTGGGCGAAGAAGCCGAGTGCGCCCAGCCGGTACTGGATGCTGATCACGACGACGCCGCGGCGCGCGAAACCGGCGCCGCGGCCGGTCGCGGGGGCTTCGCCGAGTCGGCCGTTGCCGGCGCGGAAGCCGCCGCCGTGGATCCAGACCATGACTGGCATGGCTTCCGTGCCGGAGCGGTCGGCCGACGTCCAGACGTTCAGGTAGAGGCAGTCCTCGCTCTGGGGTAGCTGGGCGCGGCCTTGCGGGCAGATGGGGCGGTACTCGTTGGCTTCGAGGGGCTCCGTCCAGGGCTCGACCGCGATGGGAGGTCGCCAGCGCAGGTGGCCTTCGGGGGCCTGCGCGAAGGGAATGCCGAGGAAGGCGGCGATGTCGTCGCTGCCTTCGGGGGCGAAGCCCTGGACGGGGCCGGCGTCGGTCTCGACGAGGAAGGGGTCCGCGGCCTCTCCGGCGGCGCAGGCGAGGAGGAGAGGGAGGATGGCTGCGGCGGCAGCGAGGCAGTACGGGGTCTTCATGGGTGTTCAGTCCTGGCCGCCGGCGGTCGGGGTGAAGTCCGCCGGCGCGACGCGGCGGGTGGGGGCGACGGCGATGGTCTCAAGGAGGTCCAGCATCGTCCGCCAGCCGCGCTCGACGTTCTGGACGGAGATCCGCTCGTTGTTGCCGTGGATGCCGCCCTGGTCGCTGCCCGGGATGACGGCCGGCGAGAAGCCGTAGGCGACGATCCCGAGATCGCGGAAGAAGTGGCTGTCGGTGAAGCCGGCGGTGACGGCCGGCATGACGGTGGAGCCGGGAAAGCGGCGGGCGGTGACGGCCTCGATGGCGCGGTAGAGGTCCGTGTCGGTCGGGGAGATGGCCGCCTTGAAGGACAGCAGGACTTCGATCGAGATGGACGGCTGATCGAGTCGTTTCCTGAGTTCACGGATGAAGGCGCGCGGCTCCTGGTCGGGAAGCAACCGGCAGTCCAGCTCGGCGGTCGCCGCGGGGGGAACGACGTTGATCTTGCTCGACGCCTGAAGCCGGGTGACGGCGCAGGTGTTGCGGGTCAGGGCGTGGAGCGACGGATTCGTTCGATGCAGCGCGGCGAGACGATCGGGTTCCGCGATCAGGCCCTCCGGGTCGGCGAGTTCGGCGGCCGCGGACTCGAGTTCCGCCAGGTCGCGAAAGAAGTCGCCGACCGCGGGCACGATGCGGGGCGCGAACGGATCCTGGCGGAGGCGCTCGAGCGCCTCGATCAGGTCGGTCACCGCGCTGCGGGTCGTGGGGCTCGATCCATGGCCGGCCGGTCCTACCGCGTTCAGCCGCAGCCACATCGGCACCTTCTGCGTCACCTCGACACTGAAGACGACCCGGTTGCCCAGGACCCGCCCGCTGCCGCCCTCGTTGAGCACGAGGCCGGCCCCTTCCAGCAGGTCCGGCCGGTTGCGCACGATCCAGCCTGCGCCGTGGCGGCCGCCCGCCTCCTCGTCCGCCGTGGCCAGGAAGATGACGTCGCGTTCGAGGGGCTCCCCGGAACGGGCGAGAGCGAGGAAGGCCTCGAAGTGCATGATGCCCAGGCCCTTCGTGTCGAGGGCCCCGCGGCCGTTGAGGTAGCCGTTCTCGTAGGTTCCGGACATCGGATCGTGCTTCCAGAACCGCGGGTCGGCCGGTACCACATCGATGTGGTGGAGCAGGATGATGCCCGGCGCAGGGCCCCCTTCGAGTCGTGCCCAGATGCTGCCGCGTCCAGGTTCAGGCTCGACGGTCTCGTAGGCAATGCCCTCGCGCTCGAGGATCTCCGCGAAGAACGCGACGGCCTCGCTCTCGTTGCCCGGCGGGTTCGTCGTGTCGATGCGGAGATACTGCTGGAGTCGCCGCGAGGCCTCCGGCAGCCGTGGATCGCTGTTTGTGTCCTGGCCTGCGCCCGGCGCCGGGGCCAGGGCCAGGGCCAGGAGCGCGGTCATCGCCGGAGCGATCACGGTGGCGGTGCGCATCGGATTGGTCGTGGAAGCGTCCGAACGGTCGGTCGGTGAAGGGGCAAGCATATGGCACGAACTTGGGGCGTTGGTTGCCGTACAGAAGATGGGCGGCCGTTGTGTGGCTTGCCGCCGGTATGATCGCGCGGCCGCGGAGCGACCGAAGACTGCAGGCGGAGGCCGGCCAGAAGGCCGGCGCACCGGCACTCGGACATACGAGCCGATACCGAGGACGACGGAAGGACTGAAGGAGAGACCTTTGACCAGATCACAACGAAGACTCGTGACATCGACGCTGATGCCGGCGTTGCTGGTCGTCGGGTCGGTAGCGGCCTGGGCCCAGCACGGCGTCGGCGCCGGCGACTGGCCGTCCTACGGCGGCGACCACGGCAGCACGAAGTACACCGCGCTCGACCAGATCGACCGGGACAACGTCGCCGAACTCGAGGTCGTCTGGGGCTGGGACTCCCCGGACAACGCCGAGGCCGCCGAGCGGCACCGGATGCTCCGGCCGGGCGCCTACAAGGTGACCCCGCTCATGGTCGGCGGTGTGCTTTACGCGTCGACGTCGTTCGGCCAGGTGGCCGCGATCGACGGGGAGACCGGCGAACAGAAGTGGGTGTTCGACACGGAGGACTGGAGGCAGAGCCGGCCCACGAACCTCGGCTACAACCACCGCGGCGTCGGCTACTGGACGGACGGCGAGCAGGCGCGGATCCTCATGCCGACGAACCAGGCGTACCTCTGGGCCATCGACGCCCACACGGGCGAGCCGGTCGGGGACTTCGGCGAAGGAGGCAAGGTCGACCTGACGGTTGGGCTCGGGCGGCCGGTGCAGCGCCGGATCTACTCGGTCATTTCGGCGCCGATGATCGTCGGCGACACGGTCGTTGTCGGTTCCTCGATCTTCGATGGCCCGACCCGGAAGGAGATGCCGCCGGGGCACGTCCGCGGATTCGACGTCCGTACCGGCAAACAGAAGTGGATCTTCCACACGATTCCCCAGGGGGACGAACCGGGGGTAGAGACGTGGGAGGACGAATCCTGGACGTACAGTGGCAACACGAACGTCTGGACCGTGATGAGCGGCGACCCGGAACTCGGTTACGTCTACCTGCCCACCGGCACGCCGACGAACGACTGGTACGGCGGCCACCGCCTCGGCGACAACCTCTACGCCGAGAGCCTGGTCTGCCTCGACGTGGCGACCGGCGAGAAGGTGTGGCACTTCCAGTTCGTCCACCACGGGCTGTGGGACTACGACGTGCCGGCGGCGCCGAACCTGGTCGACGTAACCGTCGACGGCGAACAGATCAAGGCAGTCGCCCAAACGACGAAGCAGGGCTTCATCTACGTCTTCGACCGCGTGACCGGCGAGCCGGTCTGGCCGATCGAGGAGCGGCCGGTGCCGCAGACCGACGTTCCGGGCGAGCGAACGTCGCCGACCCAGCCGTTCCCGACGAAGCCGGCGCCCTACGAGCATCAGGGCTTCGAGAGCGACGACATGCTGATCTCCTTCACGCCGGAACTCCACGAAGCGGCCAAGAAGATCCGGGACCAGTACGTTTCCGGTCCGCTGTTCACGCCGCCGTCGCTCCAGGGGACCCTGCTGCTGCCCGGCTGGGGCGGCGGCGCCAACTGGTACGGCGCCGCGGTCGATCCCGAGACGGCGACGATCTACATCCCCTCCTTCACCATGCCGATGGTCGTCAGGCTGGTCGAGCCGGACGGCGCCCGTTCCAACTTCCGGTACGTACGCGGCATGGCGAGCATTGACGACTTCGCCCTGCAGGGACCGGAGGGACTGCCGCTGACAAGGCCGCCCTACGGCCGGCTCACGGCGATCGACCTGAACACCGGCGAGCACGCCTGGATGCAGCCGCTTGGCGACGGCCCGCGGAAGCAGGTCGCGGAGTTGGCCGGCGAGGATCCGGGTCCGCTCGGCGGTCCGCCCGCGGCCGGACCGCTGCTGACGAAGACGCTGCTCTTCCAGGCCCAGGGCGGCGCGCCGGGGTTGACCGGCGGCCCGGGGGGCGGGGAAGTCTCCGTCCTGCGGGCGCACGACAAGAAGACCGGCGATGTGATCCACGAGATCGAACTCTCCGCGTCGCCGAGCGGGACGCCGATGTCCTACGCGATCGGCGGGCGCCAGTACATCGCGCTTGCGGTTACCGGCACGGACGAAGCTGAGGGCGAAGCAGGGATCATCGCCTTCGCGTTGCCGCAGAGCTCTCTGAAGGAGACCGGCCCGTGAAGCTCCTTTCGCTGCTGCGTGACGGCCGTTCCGCGATCGGCGTGCTCGCGGACGAAGAAACGGTCGTCGATCTGAGCGTCGCGGCGCCCGACCTGCCGCGGGGCATGTGCCGGCTCCTGGCCGCCGGTGAGGCGGCGATAGAGGCGGCCCGCCGCGCCGTCGACTCCGGCGACGGACGGGTCGCATTGGCCGAGCAGACGCTCCTGGCGCCGGTGCCCAAGCCGCGCAAGTTCTTCGCGATCGGCCTGAACTACGCCGATCACGCTGCCGAGACGGGCCAGGAACTCCCTGCGTTCCCGACCGTCTTCAACAAGCAGGTCACCTGCGTCAACCGGCCGGGAGGGGACATCCACATCCCGCGCGCGTCCTCCGCAGTCGACTACGAGGGCGAGTTCGCCTTCGTCATCGGGCGACGCTGCCGGGGCGTCGCTGCGGCTGATGCCGGGTCCGTGATCGCGGGCTACACGATCGTCAACGACGTCTCCGTTCGCGACTGGCAGCGACGTTCGCCGACGATGATCCTCGGCAAGGGCTGGGACACCCACGGTCCGATGGGGCCCTACCTGGTGACCGCCGACGAGGTCGAGGATCCGAAGGCGCTCGGTATCCGTACCTGGGTAAACGGCGAGCTGCGTCAGGACTCGAACACGCGGGAACTCGTCTTCGACTGCCCGAAGCTGGTCGAGACGATTTCGACCATGTGCACGCTCGAACCAGGCGACGTGGTGAGCACGGGCACGCCGGCGGGCGTGGGCCTTGCCTTCAAGCCGCCGAAGTTCCTGGTCGCCGGCGACACGGTACGGATCGAGATCGACGGCCTGGGTGGGCTCGAGAACCCGGTGATCGCCGAGCCCTAGCCGCGGCCGCGGCCGACGGTCATCCGCACTTCGCGGTCCTGCCGCTTGTCCCGCAGTTCCACCTTTATGGACTGCACCTCACGGGGAGTCAGCGGCTCGCCCGTGGCGTAGCCGAGCATGTACTGGCTACGCAGTTCCTCGCCGATGTGTCCGTAGGCCCAGAGCACTGCGTCCATGCTGGCGACGTAGTACACGCGTCCGCCGCTCGCCTTCGTGATCGCTTCAAGGTCCAGCTTGCGGGGACCGCGTCCCCAACGGTCTTCGCCCTGGCTCATCGAGATGACGTAGATCGGCACGCCGGTGTTTCCGGCCGTCCTGAACGTCCGCCGGTAGCTGCTCTGGCTGCCGTAATCGTCGCCGTCCGTCAACACGACCAGGGCGCGCCGTCCCTGGTCGCGAGCGAGATGGACCAGGCAGAACTGCATGGCGTCGTAGAGGGCGGTCTGCCCGTCTGCCTGGATCCGTCCCAGGGTGCTGATCAGTTCGCTGACGTCGGCGGTGGTGTCCGAGAGCAGGCGCGGCCGGGTGTCGAAGTCGACCAGGAACGCCTGGTCGATCTGGGTGAGGGTGTTGCCGAGAAAGCGGGCCGCCGCTCGACGGGTGTCCGGCATCAGGGCGAACATGCTCTGGGAACTGTCGACGGCCAGGCCGAGCACCAGGGGCACGTCTTCGGCGACCGCGAAGCGCTCGATCGGGATCTCCCGTCGACCGGACCGCAGTACGAAGTCGTCGCTTTCGAGGGTCGTGATCGGCTTGCCTTCCTCATCGTTGACGACGACGTAGACCTCGACCAGGTTGACCACCGTTTCGGCCATTGGCGTATCGGAGGAGAGAAACTCCACGTCTTCGATCATCGTGCCGTCGTCCAGATGAACGGCAACGCGGGCGAAGTCGGCGCCCGGGATTGCGGGTCCGGGCAGGACGGTGCGGAACGGAGGTCGGGTCAAGGTAGCCGCGAGGCGGTCGTTGCGGTAGAACTCGACCCGGTCGAGAGCGCGGCCGCGGGTCAGCTCGACCTGGGCCTCCACGGCGTACCGGCCCCCGGGTTGCGCCTCCACTGCCGCGATACCGACTCCGACCCGTCTCTGGCGCTCGTTGATCGTCAGTTCGTCCTCACCCAACCAGCGGTCCGAGCGGTCGTAGGCGACGATCCGGACCGTGTGGGGCAGCGCCTCCGGCCCCAGGTCGATCGTGGTCTGGAAGGGCTTGCGCCGATCGTCGAAGACCTGTTCGCCGTCGAGGTAGAACTTCACCCGTCGCACGACGTCGCTCGTGGTCACCGTGCTGAACGACTTCCTGCCGCTGAGCCCAGACCGCTCGCCGCGGGGCGGGATCAGACGCACGAGGCTGGAGCCGGCTGCGGGGTCGAGGATGTTCTCCCGCCGGCCACCTGCCCAGCCGGCCCGGCGGGCAGCGGTCCTGGCCGCCGCGAGGATCTCGGCCTCGGTCGGGGCGGCCGTGAGCGAACCGGCGCCTGGTTCCGGCACCAGCAGCTCCATGTCGCTGCGGTCATCGATGGGGCTTGACGCGGTTTCGAGGAACTCGACCTGCCAGCGGTCGTTGCGCAGGTCTTCGACCATCAGGACGAGTTCGTCGATGGCCACCGGCAGGTCGAAGAGAGTGCGGAAGCGCCACGTTCCTCTCCTGAGGTCGGCTCCGGTTCCCGCGCGGTGAAGCAGGAAGGCCGGCGCGTCCAGGCCCCGGCCGTAGACCGTGAGCCGGAGTGCGTCGCTGGAGGGTGGGGGATTGGCGCCCAGGGTGGCGAGCCCGTCGAGCGTGACGAACTCGGCAGGCGCGCCTTCCGTGGCCGACTGGATGCCTTGGGGCAGCAGGACGCCCCGGACGGCGAGTTCGCCGCTGCCATCGTCGGTGGCACCGTCGCCATCCCGGCTCAGGGCGTCGAGCGCGCGGTTGGCGCGGAGGGCGACCAGGTCCGCCGGCGCCGCGACGGTGGCCCAGCGGCGCGCCAGGACGTCCGGCGGAGGTCCGCCGGACGCAGTGGTCGAGGCGATGCGAACGTCGATCGGATGGGTGGCGCCGTCGCGGGGGCCGGACGAGCGGTAGCGAACCCGCCAGGACGCCTGCAGCCGCTCGAGCGCAGGCGTGATCCCTCCGCTCTCGGCGAGGAGCACCTCGCCGCCGCTGGCCGCTACGAACTCTCGGGCCGACTGAAGTCTTCCGGGCAGGAGACCGTCGACCTCTCCGGCTGCCGGCGCGAGCTGAAGGGCATGGACGCGCCAGCCGAGCGCCGCGACGGTTCGAGCCAGGCTGCGTTGCTGTTGCTGTTCGCTCAGGGCCGCGCGTTCGAACGCGGGAATGGGTTCGCCCAGCAGTTCCTGAGCGAACGCGTCCGCGTCCAGGTCGGTCGCGTCGCGCACGAGGAACAGCACCCGCGGTGGACCACCGGTCCAGGCGCCGTCACCGAGCGATTCGAGCGACTCGAGCAGGTTCGCCCGCTGCCAGCGCAGCGTGTCGAGCTCCAGCAGGAATCCCTCGAGCAGGTCGGCGGTGCGCAACGCGTCCGCCTCCGGGTCGCCCGAGCGTTCGTCGGCGGCCGCCTGCATCTCCCGGCGCCGCTCGAACAGGGCGCCCGCGGCGCCGGCCCGGGCACCGACCGCCGCGGCAGCCGCCCGCACCAGCCCGGCGTTCGCGGTCGGTGCGAGCTCGACCTCGGCGATCCGGTCGGCGGTGATCATCTCGACGTCGCCGAGCGTCACCAGAGCATCGGCAGCGCTCCCCACCGCGGCGGCCGCCGCCTCGATCCCCTCGGGTGTCGAGCCCGGCAGGTCGAAGTAGACGACGACTCGCCAACGCTCCTCGATCGGTTCGACCGCCAGGACTTCCCTGAGTTGACCGTTTTCCAGGATCTCGACGCTTCGCCTGTCGAGCTGGCGGGGAGGGGCCGAGGATGGGACCTGGAGGATGATCTCAGCGTCGCGGTTCAGCACCTGCGCCGCGCCGAGGGCGGGGGAGAGAACGGCGAGTAGCGCAGCGACGGCCGGCAACAGACCGCTCCGCGAGCAGGCGGAGATCATCTCCTTTTACCTTACCTCCCGCCCCTCGATTGTCCGGGCCACGACCCCGTTGCGTTCGAGTTCCACGCTGACCTCGCGCCAGTTGGGGCCGCCCGGCTCCTCCTTCGGGTAGTAGGTCAGGAGATAGTGGCTGCGGAGTTCCCGGCTGATCGAGTCGAAGATCGGCGCCAGGTCCTCGTCGTGGCGGACGTAGTAGACGCGGCCGCCTCCCGCCTTCGCCATCCGCTCAAGCTTGCTGACGAAGGTGCGGGTGCTGAAGCTCCGGCCGTCGGTGCGCGCCGCCTCGTCGTTCATCAGTACCAGGTAGACCGGCACCCGGGCGCGCCGCGCCTGTTCGAGGCTCTGCCGGAAGGCGGCGTCGGAGTCCTCGTCGTCGCCGTCGTAGAAGACGACGAGCGCTTTGCGGCCGCGCAGACCCTCGAGCTGGTCCAGGGCCAGCGACAGCGCGCCCCAAACGGCGGTGCGGCCGCGCGGCCTGAGCGCTCCGATGCCGCCCCGCACCGAGTTCAGGTTGTAGGTGGCGGCCCGGACCAGGCGTGGTTCGGTGCCGAAGCCGACCAGGAAGGCGCGGTCGCGCCTCGGCTCGAGCGACTCGAGGAACTCAACGGCCGCCCGTTTCACGTCGGGCATGCGGAGGAACAGGCTGCTCGAGGTGTCGATCGCCAGCCCCAGGGTGAGCGGCAGGTCGAACGCGATCCGGAAGGACTCGAGCTCCTGGACGCGATCGTCCTCGAAGACGGCGAAGTCGGCGACCGTGAGATCCCTTACCGGTTGCCCCGAACGGTCGGTGGCGACGACGTAGAGCTGGACGAGTTCGACCCCGATGCGGGCGGAGAGGCCCGGACGGCTCAGGAACAGGACGTCCTCGGCGATCCGTCCGTCCGTCAACTGGGCCTCCACTCGAAGGTAGGACTCCGGATCGCCGACCGGCACCAGCACCTCACGGCGAAACGGCGCCTCGGTCGCCGTTCCCGCCAGCCGGTCCTTGACGAAGAAGCGCATCTCCATCAGGCGGCCTCCGCGCGGCAGCTTGAGTTCGGCGGCGACGTCCACTGGTCCGGCGAGTAGCCCTTCCCCGGGTTCGGTGATGCGGACCCAGAACGCATGCGGAGGCTGGTTGACCAGGAGTTCGTGCCGGTCGAGTTCCCTGTCCTCGGCGTCGAAGGCGACCGCCTCGACCCGGCCGAGGCGGTCGCCGCGGCCGAGATCGATGCGCGCCCGGTACGGCGCCCGGTTGCGAGCCGCGACCCGCCGGCCGTTGAAGTAGAAGACGACCCGCTCGACCTGATCGGTGAAGGGTTCAAGAATCTCGGCCACGAACGTGGCGCGGCCGCGGCGCTTAAGGGGGTCCTCCGGCCGGAGGCTGATTGCCCGGCTCCGCGCCGCGGTACCGGAATCGACGGCCTGTTCCACGAGGTCGAGGAAGTCGACGACAGCGTAGCCCCAGTCTCCACCGCGGAGATTCTCGGCCAGGACGATCGCCGAGTCCGTGCCGGGCGGAAGCTGAAGCGGTCGTTCGAAGGTCAGGGTTTCCGCTCCGGGGGCGCCGAACGGAACGCCGTGGCTGGTGATGACGCTGCCGTCCTCGCGGTGGAGTCCGGTGCTGACCCTCCACGTCGAGGCGTCGGCCGGCGGCGAGCCGGCCGGCGGCACGATGGTGCTTGTCAGCCGGCCGACAACCCGGTCAGGCGAGGCCGACTCGATCCGGAGCGACGCCACGACCTCGACTCCGGCGTCGCCGCCTTCGAACTCGCTGTCGAGTTCGCCCTCGAAGGCGCGCCGCAGTCGCACCTCGGCGACCTCGTCGGGTGAACCCGCTCCCGGAGTGACGACCGGCGCGTTGATCTCACGCTCACCCCCGGCGGCGCTCAGGTCGAACGAGCCGGCGGCCGCGGTCCCGTCCGGCAGGTCGAAGCTCGCCTCGAAGCGCTGGGGGAGCCGCTCGATCCAGTCCGCGACGGCGACCTCGTTCAGGAGAACCTCGCCGCCCGTGGTGTCGGCGGCTACCGCCCAGTCGCCCGGCTGCACGAAGAGGCCCAGTTCCTCCTCGACCGTCTGCGAAACGCCAGCGCGTGGCCGGTTGAAGCGCAACGTGAAGCCGACGGTCACCTCGTTCGAACGGATGTTGAGGCCATCGCCGTCGTCGCCCGCGGCAAAGGCGACGGGCGCAGCGGTCCAGCCGAAGGCGGCCGCGGTCTGGGCGACCGGACGGAGGCTTGGCATGGTCGCCGCCTCGACGGCGAGCGCGCCGGCCGTCGGCACGAGTTCGAGGTAGTAGCTCAACGAATCCGTGACCAGGCCGTCGGCCAGCAGGACGAGGTGTCGGCGGGAAGCAGGCATCTCTTCCCCGGAGGCGGTCTCCGGGCCGCGCTGAGCTTCGCGCCTCAGGTCCTCCCGCGCCGCCAGGAACGAGACGATCTCGTCGATCTGGCTCCGGCGCATTGCGGCTTCGTCGCGGATCGCGTCCGTCGCCATCTGCTGCAGCACGGCTTCGAGTTCGGACCCCAGGTCACCGCCTGCCGCCGTCTGCCGCCGAGCCCTCGAGATCTCGATGTCCCGCTCGCTGGCGAACAGGCGTCGTCTCTCGACCAGCGCGCTTGCCGCTTCTTCGCCCGTGGCGAGGCGGTCCAGCGCGGCTTCCGCCAGATCGCGATCCCGAGTCGGCGGCAGAATCGTCCTCGCAAGCGGATCCGCCACCACGACTTCCAGGCTGCCGGTCGCGAGCAGCGGGTCCAACTGCTGGCGCAGCGCTTCGGCAAGCTGAAACACCGGCCCCGGAGTCGTCAGCGCCATGTCGACATAGACGAGCGTTTGCCAGCCGTCTTCGGCCCGTGTGACGCCCTCGATCCCTACATTCACTCCGTCGACCCGGAGCTCCAGTTCCCCGCGCAGCTCAGCCTCGGAGCCCCCGTTCGCCTCGAACGTCACCGTCTGCTGGCCAAGCGCCGCGGTCGCTGCGCAAACCCACAAGGCGACCGCCGCGGTCCAACGCACAGGCAAAGGCCGCTAGGCGACGATCTGGTGGATCGGTGCCGCGCCTTCGACGCCCACCAGCTTCTGGTCGAGGCCGGCGTGGAAGTACGAGAGGGCGTTCGGGTCCAGGCCCAACTGCTGGAGGATCGTCGCGTGGAGGTTCTTGACGTGGAAGCGGTCGACCTCGGCCCGGTTGCCGAGTTCGTCCGTTTCGCCGACGCTGACGCCGCCCTTGATTCCGCCGCCGGCCATCCACATCGTGAAGCCGTAGGCGTTGTGGTCGCGGCCGGTGCCCTCTGCGTACTCGGCGGTCGGCTGGCGGCCGAACTCGCCACCCCAGATGACCAGCGTGCTGTCGAGCAGGCCCCGCTGCTTGAGGTCCCGCAGCAGGCCGGCGATCGGCTTGTCCGTGCCGCCGGCGTGGTACTCGTGGTTCTTGACCAGGTCGCCGTGGGCGTCCCAGTTGTTGTCGTTGTGGTTGCCGCCGGAGTAGACCTGGATGAAGCGTACGCCGCGCTCGACCAGGCGGCGCGCCAGGAGGCAGCGACGCCCGAAGTCCTTCGTGCGATCCTGGTCGAGACCGTAGAGGCTGCGGATCTCCTCCGACTCACCGGAGAGGTCGACCGCTTCCGGCGCGTGCTGCTGCATCCGGTAGGCGAGTTCGTAGCTCGCGATGCGGGCGGCCAGCTCGCTGTTCTCGGCGCGTGGCGCGGCGTGCTCCTCGTTGTACTCCCGCAGGCGGTCGAGGAGGCGGCGCTGCGCTTCGCGCGACATGCCCGGCGGCGGATCGAGGGCCAGGATCGGCGTGCCGCTCGACCGGATCACCGTGCCCTGGTAGCTGGCCGGCATGTAGCCGCTGGACCAGTTCTTGGCGCCGCTGATCGGCCCGCCGGTGGGGTCGAGCATCACGACGAAGCCGGGCAGGTTCTCGTTCTCGGTGCCGAGGCCGTAGTTCACCCAGGAGCCGAGAGCGGGACTGCCGGAGAGGATGCGGCCGCTGTTCATCTGCAGCATGGCCGAGCCGTGAAGCGGCGCGTCCGCGGTCATCGAGTGAATGAAGGCGATGTCGTCGACGCAGCCGCCGAGATTCGGGAAGAGGTCGGAGACCCACTTGCCGCACTCGCCGTACTGCTTGAACTGCCACTTCGGTCCGACCACCCGGCCCTCGTTGCGCGTGCCGCCGCGGCCCTTCGTGTTGATCTCGATCGTCTTGCCGTCCAAGGGGTAAAGGTCGGGCTTGTAGTCGAAGGTGTCGACCTGGCTGGGGCCGCCGTACATGAAGAGGAAGATGACCGCCTTCGCCGGGCCGTCGAAGTGGGGCGGCCTGGCGGCGAGGGGGTTCTTCCACTCGGTCGTCCCGTCGGCCGCGACGGTCTGTGCGGCGAGGAAGTCGTCCGTCGACAACATGCCCGCCAGAGCTACAGAGGTGAAGGCGCCTCCGGCTTCCCAGAGGAACTCGCGCCGGGTCTGGCCACAGAAGGTGTTGCGGGGGCGTTCTGGTTCAGGAGTCATCGTTCCGCTCCTCAGTCGAGACGATTCTCAGTCAAGATAGGCGAACTCGTTCAGATTCAATAACAGAAGGGAGTAACTGGCAAACGCGGCCGAGGGGTCGAAGCCTTCCTGCCGCTGCAGCTCCTCGATCAACCCGAGGCCTCGGGCCACTTCGACCGGATGGGCCCGTCTCGCCAGCACCGCCTCGAGCGCCTCGGTCACGCGCTCTTCAACCGTGCCGTCGGCGCCATCGATCCGCGCCGCGAGCGCCCTGGCCTGCTCGCTCATGAATTCTCCGTTCAGCATCATCAGGGCCTGCGTCGGCTGGGTCGTCGTGAAGCGGACCGGGCAGGTCGAGTCGGTGTCGGCCATGTCGAGACTCTCGAGCAGCGGATGCAGGAGCGAGCGCTTGACGTGGATGTAGACGCTGCGCCGTGACGCCTGCTCGGGGGACGACTCGCCCCAGGCCTTGTCGGGCTGCGAAGCGGTCGCCAGCACCTCTTCCGGCATCGGCGGGTAGACGCTGGGTCCGCCGAGTTCCAGGTTGAGGCGGCCGGTCGCGGCCAGGACGGAGTCCCGGATCTCCTCGGCGGTCAGCCGTCTCATGTTGAAGCGGCTGAACAGGTCGTTGCCCGGGTCGGCTTCAAGGGCACCGTGGGGAGGGCGTGAGGACATCCGGTAGGCCCGACTGGTCATCATCAGCCGATGCATGGACTTGAGGCTCCAGTCCCGGGCCACGAACTCCGTTGCCAGCCAGTCGAGCAGGTCGGGGTGGGTCGCCTCCTGCCCGAAGCGTCCGAAGTCGTTCGGCGTCGGCGACAGGCCGCGGCCAAAGTGGTACTGCCAGAGGCGGTTCGCCATCACCCGCGAAGTGCGCAGGTTGCCGTCGTCCGCGATCCAGCGGGCCAGGGCGCGCCGGCGGCCGGTCGTCGGGGAGTCCGCCGCGCGTTCTCCAAGGCCCGGATCCGCGTTGCCGAGGATGAGGGGGAAGCCGGGTTCGACGCGTTCCGCCGGCGCATGCGGGTTGCCGCGGATGAGGACGTGGGTCGGCGGCGCCTCGGGGCCGATCTCCTTTACGCGCAGGACCTCGATCAGGCGGGGCGGCCCCTCCACCACGGGGCGTTCGCCTTCCGCCGTTCCCAGGTCCGGCGGGATCCAGTCCGTGTAGTTCTCGGGCGTGGGCTGGTTGCCGCCGCCGACCTTGTAGGGCGCGATGCCGCGGAAGAACGACAGCATGCGGTAGTAGTCGGTCTGCGGGATCGGGTCGCCGCGGTGGTTGTGGCATCGGGCGCAGCCGATCGACATGCCGAGCATCACCCGGGAGGTCACGTCGAGGACCGAGTCCAGATCGTCATACTGGGCGAGCGCCGTGTCCGTCGGCTCGTCGTCCCAGATCCCGAGCCGCAGGTAGCCCGTGGCGATGACCGAGGCCGCGGTCGGGTTGTCGAGTTCGTCGCCGGCGAGCTGATGGGTCAGGAACTCGTTGTACGGCATGTCCGCGTTGAGCGCGTCGATCACCCAGTCGCGGTAACGCCAGGCGGAGGGCTTCTTGCGGTCGCGCTCGTAGCCGTCCGTCTCCGCGTAGCGGACGAGGTCGAGCCAGTGCCGTCCCCAGCGCTCGCCGTAGTGGGGCGACGCGAGGAGACGGTCGATCAGGCGTTCCCAGGCGTCGGGGCGGTCGTCCAGCTCGAAGGCCTCGACTTCCTCGAGCGTCGGCGGCAGCCCGGTCAGGTCGTAGCTCGCCCGCCGGATCAGTGTCCGGCGGTCGGCGGCCGGCGGCGGCTCGAGGCCGGCTGCTTCAATCTTCGCGAGCAGGAAGTTGTCGACCGCGTTGAGCGGCCAGGCAGTGTCGGCGACAGCCGGGACGTCCGGCCGCTCGAGCGGCCGCACGGACCACCATTCCCGGTCGGCGTCCGTGATCTCGAAGGCGTCCGCGGCCGGCGCGACCTCCGTGAGCTGGTCCTCGTCGCCGCCGAACGGGGCGCCGAGTTGCACCCACTGGCGGATCGCCTCGAGGTCCGCGTCGGCCAGCCGGCCCGAAGGCGGCATCTGCAACTGCTCGTCCTCGTAGCCGACCGCGTGGAGGAGCAGACTCAGAGGAGGCTCGGAGGTGGAGATCGCCGGTCCCCGTTCGCCGCCGCGCAGGAGTCCGGCTCTCGTGGTCAGCAGGAGGCCGTTCTCGGCCCGTTCCGGGTCCGAGTGGCACATGTAGCAGTTCCGCTCCAGGACGGGCTGGACGTTCTCTTCGAACAGCTTGATGCCGTCGGCCGGCGTTTGCGCGGTTTGAGCGGCGGCGGTGGCTGTGCCGAAGGTCAGCAGAGCGAGGCCCGCGCCCACGGCGCCCCGCCTGGACTGAGCCGTTGCTGGCATGGTGTATGCGATCATATCGCCAGTGGCCGA
Organism: Acidobacteriota bacterium; assembly: GCA_028875725.1. Lineage (NCBI taxonomy): Bacteria > Pseudomonadati > Acidobacteriota > Acidobacteriota bacterium. The sequence continues at coordinate 1,820,108 of JAPPCR010000006.1, read as the reverse complement.
ACACCGACACGGCGCCCTGCTGAAGCCGCACGACGTAACGGCGACCCTCCTGCTGAGTTGTGACGATGCGATCGGCATCATCGCGACGGTCACGGGCTTCGTGAACGATCACGGAGGCATCATCTGCGCGTCCGAAACCCACCGGGACGAGGAACTCGGCAAGTTCTTCCAGCGCCTCGAGTTCGAGATCGACCACTTCGACCTGGACCGGGAGACGATCAAGCCGTTGCTCGAGTGGGAGATCGGCGACCATTTCTCGGTCAGGAGCCGCATCGCCTTCTCGGACGAGGAGCAGCGGGTGGGCGTACTCGCCTCGAAGCCGGCGCACTGCCTGCACGACCTGCTGTCCCGCTGGCGGCTGGGTGAGCTGCCCGGGCGCCCCGTCTGCATCATCAGCAACCATCCCGATCACACGGCGGAGGCGGAGTACAACGGGCTGCCGTACCACCACCTGCCGGTGACGCGAGAGACCCGCAGCGAGCAGGAAGAACGGATGATCGGCATCCTCGAGGAGGCTCGGGTCGACCTCGTGGTGCTCGCCCGCTACATGCAGATCCTCACTCCCCGCTTTCTCGAGTGCTTCCCTAACCGGGTGATCAATATCCACCACTCGTTCCTGCCGGCCTTTCCCGGCGGCAGTCCCTATCGCCAGGCTTACCTGCGCGGCGTCAAGGTCGTCGGCGCCACGGCGCACTACGCCACGGCGGAACTCGACCAGGGACCGATCATCGAACAGGACGTGACGCGGGTCAGCCACCGCGATTCGGTGACCACCCTGGTGCGCCGCGGCAGGGACCTCGAACGCGTCGTCCTCGCCCGCGCCGTCCAGGCGCATCTGGAACACCGCGTCCTCGTCGTCGACAACCGCGCGATCGTCTTCGGCTAGCGCGTTTGACCCGCCATCGCCGGGCCGGAGGGGAGGGTCGCAGGGGCCGCTCACCCCCGCTCGGTGGATGGAAGACTGGGGGTTCGCTGCGGTCGGCTGCGCTCCGCTACGGGTTGGCCGTTGGGATGGCATGGGCAGTCGCTGGCCTCTAGCCCCCTGCGACCCTCCCCTCCGGCCCGGCGATGGCTGGACGATTCCACTTGGGCGTTGCACACTGGGTGCGGTGACCTACTGCTCTGTGCAGGCAGCCCGCAGTTGCTGCGATGCCTGGGCGAAGACCGCATCGTTCGTGGCGAAGCGGCGGCCATCGTCGAGAAGAGCAATGGCCTCCTCGCAGCGGTTGGTCTGGGCCAGGATGGCGGCGAGACGCAGGCGTGCCAGCGTGAGGTCGGGACGGACGGCGAGGGCGGCGGCGAAGGCGCGGGCGGCCTCCTCGGGGCGGCGGAGGTCGAGGAGGACCATGCCGAGGACGAAGCTGGTCTGGGGTTCCGTCGGATCGAGTTCCTGCGCCGTGCGAAGTTCACGTGCCGCGTCCCTCAGGCGCCGTTCGATGGCCAGGATGCCGCCGAGCTCGGTTCGCAGCCGGGCCTCGTCGGCGGGAGCGAACTCCGTCGAGCGAAGGCTTCGGTCCAGGGCGGTGCGGGCCTCCTGCAGGCGGTTCTGCTGTCGCAGCACGACGCTCAACGCCTGGACGGCGGCGGTATCCGATGGGGCGACTGCGACTCGCGCCGTCAGAATCTCGAGCGCTTCCGCCGGCCGGCCCGACGCGGCGAGGGCGGCGGCCCGCCGTGTCCCTGCCTCGGCGTAGTCGGGGTCGAGCGCCAGTACGCGGTCGTAGCGTTCCAGCGCTTCCGCGGGACGACCCGCCCGGTCGAGGAGCAGGGCGAGTTGGTAGTGCGCTTGCTTGTAGTCCGGGGCCAACCCGATCGCCCGGGTCAGATGCGTGATCGCCTCGGTCGCCTGGCCGCGGTTGGCCTGGAGCTGGGCGAGTTCGAAGTGCGCCGAGGCCTGGTCGGGGTGGAGCTCCAGGAGTTCTTCGTAGGCGGTTTCGGCCCGCTCGAACTGACCGGCGTCGACGTGGGCCAGCGCCAGGTGCTTGCGGGCCTCCAGGTTCGTCGGATCCGCTTCGATGGCGCGGGCGAAGACGGCCGCCGCGGCGGTGAACTCGCCGGCCTGCACCGCGATCAGGCCCTGCTGGACCAGAGCGGCGCTGCCGGCCGGCAGGTAGGCGAGTTCCCCGATAAGGGGGTCGTCGAACGGGAAGTCGGTGTGGCTTGCCTGCGCGAAGTGCCGGGCCGCACGGTCTTCATCGCCGAGGCGGCGCCAGGCCATGGCGAGCGAGTAGTGGCCGCGGCCGGCGCCCGGTTCCGCGGCGATGGCGCGCTCGAGGTAGTCGGCGGCGGTTTCGGCGTCGCCGCCTTCGAGGGCGAGATTCCCGAGTCCGTAGAGCGCGGGCGGGAACCCGGGCCGGAGTTCCAGTGCGCGGTTCCACAGCGTGGCCGCATCGTCGGGCCGACCGCGTTCGACCTCCGATCGGGCGAGGCGCTGGATCGCCGGCACCAGCTCGGGCTCGATCGTCAGTGCAGCCCGGTAGGAGGCGGCCGCTGCTTCGTGATCGCCGCGGGTTTCCTCGGCGAATCCGAGGAGGTAGGGCCAGCGATGGTCGGTTGGATCGAGCCGCCGCGCTTCCCGGTAGCAGTCCTCGGCGGCCTCGAGCGCGGTGAAGGCGTGGTTGTCCAGCAGTTGGACGCCGTGGTAGAGCCTGCCGAGCTCGCCAACCGCCGCACCGAGCTCCGCCTCGCTGGCGTTGCTGCCTTCGAGTGTGCGGATCTTCCGTTCGAGGCCGTTGACCTGGGCGCGTACTGCGGGGTCATGGGCCTGGTGGACCGCGGGGAGCGTCACCCGCTCGGGGGTTCCGCAGCCGAGGAGGGCCAGCAGGGCGGCCGCGAGGCAGGGTCGGCTCATCGCCGGCCCTTGCCCTGCCGAAGCTCGTGGTAGGTGCGCGGCGCAAGCGGCCCGAAGGACTCCTCCTTGCCGCCGAGCCAGGCCACGCGGACATCCTCGATGCCGGCGTCGCCGAGTCCGACCAGCACCCGCGGGTCGCTCGAGGAGGCGTAGCTCATGGCGGCACGCACGCGGCGCATGAGGACGCGGCCGTCGTCCAGCGCGACGTGGACCACGCTGCCGAGCGCATCGCGCTTGCCGTCCGCGGTCACGAGCCGGAGTCCCATCCAGCCGCCGTCCTGGCCGACCAGGTTCATCAGCAGCCGGGCAGGTCCGTCGTTGTTCGTGACGAGAACGTCCGTGTCGCCGTCGTTGTCCACGTCGCCGAAGGCGGCTCCACGCGTGACTTCATAGGCCGTGAAGGCCGGTCCTCCGAGCGGGGACGCGTCCTCGAAGCGGCCGTCGCCCAGGTTGCGGAAGAGCTGGTTCGGCTGTCCGAAGCGACGCTCGTGGTCGGTAGCCGCGGACGCGCGCGCCATGGCCTCTTCGCCGCTGCGGGTGCGGTCGAGGCGCCGCACGGCGCCGTTCACCGCCAGGAGGTCGAGGTCGCCGTCGTTGTCGAAGTCGAGCCAGCCGGTGCCGAAACCGGTCATCGGCAGGCTGGGAGGGTCCAGGCCGGCGGGCATGCCGGCATCGGTGAAGTGGCCGTGGCCGTCATTCAGGTAGAGGGTGCTCGTCTCTCCCGTGATGTGGGTCACGTAGAGATCCTCGTCGCCGTCTCCGTCCATGTCGCCTGCGCCTATGCCCATGCCCGCCTCGGCTTCGCCGCGGCGATTGACCGCCGAGCCGCCGAACAGCGCCCGGTTCTCGAAGCGACCGCCGCCGCGGTTCATCCACATCTGGTTCGGCGTGCCGTCGTTGGCGACGTAGAGGTCGAGGCGCCCGTCCAGGTCGAGGTCGCCCGCCACGGCGCCGAGGCCGTTGCCGAACTCGGCGGCGAGGCCGGCGCGGTTCGTCGACTCCTCGAAGCGGCCATTTCCGAGGTTGCGGAACAGGCGGTCCGGCTCGGCCCGGTAGGTCTTCGGGCTGCAGTAGTCCGGCTCGCCGCTGCCGAAGGTGCAGAGCGTGTGGCTGCCGAGGTTGAAGTCGACGTAGTTGGCGACGAACAGGTCGAGCATGCCGTCGCCGTCGTAGTCGAAGAACGTGGCGGGCACGCTCCACCTGGGATCGTCGGCTTCGGCAGCCGCCGTCACGTCCTCGAAGCGGCCGCCGCCGACGTTCCGCCAGAACCGGTTGGGGCCCAGGTTCGTCACGTAGAGGTCGACGCGGCCGTCCCCGTCGTAGTCCGCGGCGGCTACGCCCATCCCGTAGCCGGTCGACTCGATGCCGGAGTCGTGCGTCGCGTCGACGAAACGAAGCTCACCGGTCTCGACCAACTCGTTGCGGAACAGGCGGTCACGGGAGGGGGAGCCGCCGTCACCGGCGCCTGATTCGAACTCGGCCCCCTGCACCAGGTACGCGTCGAGGTCGCCGTCGCCGTCGGCGTCGAAGAGCGCGGCGCCCGAACCCATGATCTCTGGCAGGAGGTAGCGTCCGTGCGCGCCGTTCCCGTGGCGGAAGGCGAGGCCGACGTCTTCGGCTCGTTCGTCGAAGACGGCGGGTTCGGTCGGCGGCGCGGGAGTGCCCGAACCCATCGGTTCGCGGCTGTCCGCCGTGCGGGAATCGCCGGAGCAGGCGGTGACTCCGGCAGCAGCGATCAGCAGCACGGTGAGTGCCGGCGGGGACAGGGAGGGGCTCCCGGAAACGTTAGTCAGGTCGACTCCGCGAGAAGCATGTGGGAGACCATATCGACAGCCTTGAGGGGATGTCGAAGCGCGCAAAGAGAAAGGGGAGAGAGCCGAAGCCCTCTCCCCTTGATTCCCTCGACCGAGGGACGAAGCCCCCGGTTCTCTCGGTCCGGTCCTAGAACCGGAACTTGATCGAAGCCCTCATCTGCCTCGGGCGCTGGTAGTACCGGCGCACGGGGTAGACCTCGCCCTGACCGTCCCAGCGGCGGCGGCGCTGCTGGTTGGTCGCGTTCAGGACCTCGACCCGGAGTTCGCCACGAACGTTCCGATAGCCCATGGGGAAGCCCCAGGCGCCGCTCAGGTTGATCGTGTACTCATCCAGCGTGCGGCGGCCTTCCGCGCCGAACGGGTGCAGGCGGACGCCGACACCACCGTTCGCCGTGCCCGGCCGCGCGTCGCTGGTCGGGTCGGAGGGTGTGATTGGCGGACACGTCCGCAGCCCCGCGGGCCTGGCGCCCGGGGCGCAGGTCTTCTGGGCGCTGATGCCCGCGCCCTCGGACCGGGCCCAGGGCGTACCGGTCTGGAATGTCAGATGACCGCCGAGCGTCAGATCCTGGTTTCCGATGCGCCAGGTCTTGAACCCGAAGGAGTTGTAGATCCAGGTCCGGTCGGCTACGCCGTTTACACCGCGCTGATTGATCATGCTGGCCGGCAGGCCGACGAACTCGTCAAGCCGCGCATGGCAATCTTCCGGATAGGTGCGGGTCCGACCGGTCCGGCGGTCCGGAATGCTCTGGGACGTCTGGCACTGCTCGACGGCGTCAGCCGTGAGGTTCACGTGCACGAGTTCCAGGTACCCGCTGTCCGTGTTGTTCCACCAGACGCCGCCGCCTGTCGTGTCGGTCTCGGACCAGGCCACGTTGTTGTAGAGCGCCCAGCCGTCGGCGAAACGCCGGTTCAACTGGACCTGGAGGCCGCGGTACGAGTTCTTCGACGGGTCCGCATTGGCGAGAGCGTCGCGATTGACCGCGCTCGGCCGGTCCGCCTCATCGAAGCCGGCGTCCGCCCACCGCTGTGCGCGGGCGTCGTCGAAGGCCAGCACGATCTTCTCCAGATCGTGGTAGTTCTCCGTGATGCCGATGGCCCGCCCCCGGTGGTCGAGCTGGAAGTTGGAGAACATCATGTCCTGCATCTGCCAGTCGATGTACTTGACGTCCAGCGCCCAGTCGGGGCGGAACTGCCACTCCAGGCCGAGAATCGCCTCCTGCTTGTAGTAGGTCTGGATGTCGAAGTCGTAGAGCCCGGCCGCGACCGCGTCCCACATGAGACCCGGCTGCGCCAGCTCCCAGGACAGGTTGTAACCGGGAACCGGGGCGCCGACCGTGCCGTCGCGGATCGTGTCGCGGCGCGACGGCGAGTTGCAGTCGTAGTCGACGTAGCCGATCGCCTTCAGGATGCCCATGCCGACGACATCGAGCGGGTCGCAGAACAGGAAGACTTCGCGGCCTTCGTACCCGTTCCACAGGTCGTGCAGGCTGGGCCGTGCGACGTCGCCGCCGGAGATCCAGGCCTGGTTGAGCATGGCGTGGTACTGCCCCCAGTTGGCGTTGAGCAGCAGGGCGCCGTCACCCTTGATGTCGTACGAGATGTTGATCCGGGGGTCGACGTATGTGTCGTTGACGACCCGGCGCCGAACGTCGTTCCAGGCTTCCTGCTGTTCCGCACGAAGGCCGAGGTTGACCACCCAGTGATCGCCGATCGTGAACCGGTCCCGGACGTAGAAGCCGATGTCCCGGACCTCCGTGTCGCCGGTGCCGCGGCCGACGCAGGTACCCACGGTACGGACGATCTCCCCGTTCACCCGCTCGATCTGGGTCGGCCGGTGCGGGAGACCGTCGGTGTGGTTGCCCTCGCAGGTCAGGAGCGGCGAGTTGTAGTCGACGAAATAGCAGCCGCGGCCGCGGGTCGTGCCGCCGACGAAGTTCGGGTTCTCTGGCGAGGTGTTGATGCCCCGCAGGAGCGAACACGAATCCTCGGCCAGCGTCCCGGACTGGTAGTAGCCGAAGGGACTCGTGGGATCGAAGCCCCAGCCGTTGAGCAGCGGCACACGGGCGTTCTCGCCCTCCCACTTCGTGTCCTGGTAGTCCAGGCCGTACTTCAGCTCGTGGTTGGCGCCGATGAACTGGGTCAGGCCGACGTTCGCCTGCTCGCGCGGGAAGGCGTTGAAGCCGAAGCCGTCGGAGAGGATCCAGCCGTTGTGCCAGGCCTGCAGGTTCTCGTTGTCCCGGTACACATTGTAGTTGTTGCCGGGGTAGAAGATGCCCAGGCTCGGGTTGAACGGGAACCGCAGCGGGTAGCTGGTGTCGCCGCCCGAGGTGTTCGTCGCGCTGTGTCCGGCGATCGGACCGCGGTCGAGCGACTTGGCCTGCAGGCAGGTCTCCACCATGCGCGCCGACGCGTTGGGGAAGTTGTCCTGGGCCAGCCATTCAAGCAGCGGAATGCCGTCGGGGTTCAGGACCTCGGGGTTCTCCTGCTCCAGCTTGTTGTAGCAGGCGAGGTACTTGTTCTCCTGCGTCTCCTGGAACGCGACCTTGGCTTCCAGGTACCAGTTGCCGGAGATCGCGTAGTTCCAGTTGACCGTCGACAGGACGCTGTCGTTCTCGTGCGGCGTCGGCGTCCAGTAGTCGGAGGACTGGTCGTTGAAGTAGTTCCGGAACGCCGGCGTGTCGATCGCCGAGGCGGCGAACGAGTGGTTCGCGCTCGGCTGCATGTTCAGCTTGAAGATGCGGGCGTCGTTGAACAGGCTGACGTCGTACGGGTCGCCGCCGAGCAGGCGCTCGTTATAGGCGTCGTCGAACTCGCTGACGCCGAGGAAGAACCAGAACTTGTCGCGCTGGATCGGGCCGCCGGCCGAGAACTCGTAGCCGTCGGACGCGCCCGCCCATTCATCGGAACCGGGCAGACACGCTTCGCGGTTGGTCGTGATGGCTTCCTGCACGAGGCTGGGAGCGATCTGGCCGCGGCCGGCGTCGCGCTCGTCGCCGTGGCAGCGTCGGAACCAGTCCACGGGATAGGGCTGAGTGCGGCGTTCAGCCAGCGAGGGCTGATCCTTGTAGTCCGCGCCCCAGTTGATCGCCTGGCGCTGCCAGAGGGCGTCGACGTGCCACCGGTTCGTGCCCGACTTCACGATGACGTTGGTCGAGGAGCCGATGTAGCGGCCGTACTCGGCGGAGGAACCGCCCGCCTCCATCGACACCTCGGTCACGGCCGTGGTGGGAAGGAAGACGCGGCTGCCGCCGAACTTGGCGAACGTTGTGTCGACGCCGTCGATGTAGACGCCCTGATCCGCGAAGTGCGTGCCGTTGACCGCCGGACGCGTCTGCTGGATGTCGTCGTTGCGCGCGTCCGACGTGACGCCGGGCAGTGCGTTGATGACGCCGTAGTAGGTGCGCGTCGTGCCAGCGGTCTGCTCGCCGATCTCGGACGTGACGGTGCTGCCCGCGGTGACGTTGAACTTGTCGACCATGGGCGTTTCACCGGTGACGGTCACCTCGCCCTCGATTGCTGCCTGCAGCGTCAGGTCGAGGTCCTGCCGGTCGCCGGCGGCGGCGTGGAACTCGGCCGCGGCCTCGCCCAAGCCTTGCAGTTCCGCTTTCAGATTGTAGGCGCCGGGCACGACACCGACAAACCGGAACTGGCCGTTCTCGTTCGTGATCGCGAACTTGTCGCCGCGCTCACTGGACAGGGTGACGCTGACGCCTGGAAGCGCCGAGCCTCCCGGGTCAACGATCGTGCCGCTGACAGTTGCGGTCTCCGGTGCATCGGCAAATGCGCCGAACGGGACCAGCAGCATCAGAGCCACTGCGAGTCGCTTCATTGAGCTCCTCCTCGGATCAAGTTGTTGGGAAAGACAAGGGCTGCACTATATGCCGGGCCGGAGCGATGTCAAAGAGGCGGGCGCGGATCCAGAATCTTGGACGGCCGCAGCCGGATACCGTTGCCGCGGAAAGAGAAAGGGGAGAGAGCCGAAGCTCTCTCCCCTCGTTTCCCTTGAACCGGGGACCGAAGCCCCGGGTTCTGTCGTTCCGGTCTAGAACCGGAACTTGATGTTGGCCCGGATCGTCCGCGGGCGCTGGAAGAACCGGCGCACCGGGTAGACCTCGCCACGACCATCCCAATCGCGACGACGCTGCTGGTTCGTCGCGTTCAGGACCTCGACCCGGAGTTCGCCACGAACGTCCCGGTAGCCCATGGGGAAGCCCCATGCGCCGCTCAGGTTGACCGTGTACTCATCCGCGGTCCGGTGTCCCTCCGCGCCCGCCGGGAACAGGCGAACGCCGACACCGGAGTTCGCCGTGCCCGGTCGCGCGTCGCTGGTCGGATCGGAGGGAGTGATCGGCGGGCAGGTCCGGAGACCGGAAGGCCTGGCGCCCGGGGCGCAGGTCTTCGCGGCGCCGACGCCGGCGCCTTCCGACCGGTACCAGGGAGTGCCGGTCTGGAAGGTCAGGTGACCACCCAGCGTCAGATCCTGGTTACCGATCCGCCAGGTCTTGAACCCGAAGGAGTTGTAGATCCAGGTGCGGTCGTACACGTGGTTCGGGCCGCGCTGGTTGATCATGCTGCCCGGCATGCCGATGAACTGCGACAGCCGCGCGAAGCAGTCCTCGGGGTACGTCCTCGTCCTGCCGGTGCGGCGATCAGGTTCCGTCTGGCTTTCCTGGCAATCCTCGAGGTGACCCTCGCCGAGGTTCACGTGAGCCAGTTCCAGGTAGCCGCTGTCCGTGTTGTTCCACCAGACGCCTCCGCCCGTGGTGTCCGTCTCGGACCAGGCCACGTTGTTGTAGAGCGCCCAGCCGTCGGCGAACCTGCGGTTCAACTGGACCTGCAGACCCCGGTAGGAGTTCTTCGCCGGATCCGCGTTGGCCAGGGCCTCACGGTTGACCGCGCTCGTGCGGTCGGCTTCATCGAAGCCTGCCGCCGCCCACCTGTCCCTTCTCGCGTCGTCGAACGCGAGAACGATCTTCTCCAGGTCGTGGTAGTTCTCCGTGATGCCGATGTTACGGCCCCGGTAGTCGAGCTGGAAGTTGGAGAACATCATGTCCTGCAACTGCCAGTCGATGTACTTGACATCCAGCGCCCAGTCCGGGCGGAACTGCCACTCGAGGCCGATGATCGCCTCCTGCTTGTAGTAGGTCTGGATGTCGAAGTCGTAGTAGCCCTCCTGGACCGCGTCCCACATGAGGCCGGGCTGCGCCAGCTCCCACGACAGGTTGTAGCCAGGGATCCCGGCGCCGACCGTGTCGTTGCGGATCGTGTCGCGCCGCGACGGGTGGTTGCAGTCGTAGCTGACGTAGCCGATCGACCTCAGGAGGTTCATCCCGAAGACGTCTCCTGCGTCGCAGAAGAGGAAGACCTCGCGGCCTTCGTACCCGTTCCACAGGTCGTGCATGCTGGGACGGGCCACGTCGCCGCCGGAGATCCACGCCTGGTTGAGCATCGCGTGGTATTGACCCCACGTTGCGTTGAGCAACAGGGCGCCGTCGCCCTTGATGTCATAGGCGATGTTGATCCGCGGGTCGACGTAGGTGTCGTCCACGACCTGGCGCCGAACGTCGTTCCAGGCCTCCTGGACTTCCGCCCGGAGGCCGAGGTTGATCACCCAGTGGTCGCCGATCGTGAAGCGGTCACGGGCGAAGAAGCCGACGTTTCGGACCTCCGTGTCGCCGCTGCCGCGGCCGACGCAGGTGCCGATCGTGCGGACGATCTCGCCGTTCACCCTGTCGATCTGGGTCGGCCGGTGCGGCATCCCGTCCGTGTGATTCCCCTCGCAGGTCAGGAGCGGCGAGTTGTAGTCGACGAAGTAGCAACCGCGGCCGCGCGTCGTCGAGCCCAGGAAGTTCGGGTTGTCAGGCGACGTCGTATAGCCCCGCAGCAGGGAGCACGAATCGTCCTCCATCGACCCGGCCTGGTAGTAGCCGAAGGGGTTGGTGGCATCGAAACCCCAGCCGTTGAACAGCGGCACGCGGGCGTTCTCGCCCTCCCACTTCGTGTCCTGGTAGTCCAGGCCGTACTTCAGTTCGTGGTTCGCGCCGATGAACTGGGTCAGGCCGACGTTCGCCTGCTCGCGCGGAAACGCGTTGAAGCCGAAGCCGTCGGAGAGGATCCAGCCGTTGTGCCAGGCCTCAAGGTTCTCGTTGTCCCGGTACACGTTGTAGTTGTTGCCGGGGTAGAAGATGCCGAGTTCGGGTCGGAACGGGAATCGCAGCGGGTAGCTGGTGTCGCCACCCGAGGTGTTCGTCGCCATGTGGCCGGCGATGGGACCGCGGTCGAGCGACTTGGCCTGCAGGCAGGTCTCCACCATGCGCGCCGAGGCGTTGGGGAAGTTGTCCTGGGCAAGCCACTCGAGAATCGGAATGCCGTCGACGTTCAGGACCTCGGGGTTCTCCTGCTCCAGCTTGTTGTAGCAGGCGAGGTACTTGTTCTCCTGGGTCTCCTGGAAGGCGATCTTCGCCTCTAGGTACCAGTTGCTCGTGACGGCGTAGTTCCAGTTGACCGTCGACAGCACGCTGTCGTTCTCGTGCGGCGTCGGGGTCCAGTAGTCCGATGACGGAATGTGGAAGTAGTTCCGGAACGCCGGTGTGTCGATGGCCGAGGCGGCGAACGAATGGCTCGCGGTCGGCTGCATGTTCAGCTTGAAGATGCGCGCGTCGTTGAACAGGCTGATGTCGTACGGGTCGCCGCCGATCAGCCGCTCGGAGTACGCGTCGTCGAACTCGCTGACGCCGAGGAAGAACCAGAACTTGTCCCGCTGGATCGGGCCGCCGGCCGAGAACTCGTAGCCGTCGGAAGCGCCGGCCCACTCATCGCTGCCGGGCAGGCAGGGCTCGCGGTTCGTCGTGAACAGCTCCGAACTCAGGTCGCCAGACGGGATCTGCCCCCTTCCCGCGTCCCGTTCGTCGCCGTGGCAACGCCGGAACCAGTCGACCGGATATGGCTTGTTCTGCCGCTGGTCGAGGGCCGGCTGGTCCTTGTAGTCGGCACCCCAGTCGATCGCCTGGCGCTGCCAGAGCGCGTCGACGTGCCACCGGTTAGTGCCCGACTTGACGATCACGTTGGTCGAGGAGCCGATGTAGCGGCCGTACTCGGCTGAGGCACCGCCGGCCTCCATGGAGACCTCGGTGACCGCCGTGGTGGGGAGGAAGACCCGGCTGCCGCCGAACTTGGCGAACGTCGTGTCGACGCCGTCGATGTAGACACCCTGGTCGGCGAAGTGGGTGCCGTTGACCGAGGGCCGCGTCTGCTGGATGTCGTCGTTTTCCGCGTCGGCGGTGACGCCGGGCAGGGCGTTGATGACGCCGTAGTAGGTCCGCGTCGTGCCGGCGGTCTGCTCGCCGATCTCCGACGTGACCGTGCTGCCCGCGGTGATGTTGAACTTGTCGACCATGGGCGTTTCGCCGGTGACGGTCACTTCGCCCTCGATGGCGGCCTGCAGCGTGAGGTCGACCGACTGCCGGTCGCCCGCCGCGGCGTGGAAGGTAGCGGCGGCTTCGCCCAGGCCCTGGAGTTCCGCCTTCAGGTGGTACTCACCTGGTACGACGCCGACGAACCGAAACTGGCCGTTCTCGTCCGTGATCGCGTACTTGTCGCCACGCTCACTGGACAGGGTGATGCTGACGCCCGGAAGCGCAGAGCCTCCCGGGTCAACGATCGTGCCGCTGACGGTTGCCGTCTCCGGTGCGTCGGCCAAGGCACCGAACGGGACCAGCAACATCAGGACCGCTGCGAGTCGCTTCATAGAGCTCCTCCTCGGATCAAGTTGTACGGGAATGGGAAGAGAGCACTATATGACGGGCTGGACGGATGTCAAGAACGGGGCGGACTGGCCTTGAAATGGTGTGCTGGATCCAGATCGTTGGATCGAGGGCACGCCATCGGCGGTAGTGGACGTTCTCCGGGAGCTCAGGGGCGACTCTCTGGAGAGGTCTCTGCTCAGCGCTGCGGCTCGCGCGCCAGCGGCACGAGCCGTGAGGCGCGGATCTTCCCGTCCCGCGTGAGCAGGGGCACCTGCTCGACGACGCCGGTTGCCGCGATCAGCTCGTCGGCCGGATCGCCGCGGGACCCAGAGCATCCTCGAGGCTGCGGATCAAGATGTGAGTGTTGAACGCCAAGTCCGAGACCCAGCGTTCTTCATGGGCGTCGCTCCTGGAGTTGGGCGACCGCACAAAGGGGACTTCGCCGAATCCGTCTGGATCCTGTAGAGGCCCGAGCGGTATCGGGCTCTTCGTCACCACGGGAGATCGAGACGATGCAGGGAACCGCCGTAGTAGGCTCCGACGACGCCATGACGAGACGACGCCTCAGGGAGGCCGGTTTCGGCGATGAACAGGCCCAGGCGCTGGTCGAGGTGACCGGCGAGGACCGGGCTTTCCGCATCGAGATGCAGCGCGAGATCGCCGCTGTTCGCTCTGCGGTGGACGGTCTGAGGAGTGAGTTCAGTACCAGGTTCGACGGCGCGCGGGAGGAGGTCAACGCCCGGTTCGACGGTGTCGATGCCCGGTTCGACAGTGCGCGAGACGAGGTCAACGCCCGGTTCGACGGCGTCAATGCCCGGTTCGACAGTGCGCGAGGCGAGGTCAACGCCCGGTTCGACGGTGTCAATGCCCGGTTCGACAGTGCGCGAGGCGAGGTCAACGCCCGGTTCGACGGTGTCAATGCCCGGTTCGACAGTGCGCGGGACGAGTTCAATGCCCGGTTCGACGGTGCGCGGGACGAGATGAACGCTCGGTTCGAGGGGTTCAGGGGCGAAGTCAACGCGCGGTTCGACGGCCTGGACGGCCGCCTGAGGCTCATCCTCTGGTTCATGGGCGTCGGTCTGACGCTCTACACCGGTACGACGGTGTCCCTGATGATCCTCCTCTTCCGCGACCTGCTGTCCTGAGCTGCGGTCGTTCGGGCCGCAGCCGGTGCCGTTCGTGTGGATCAGGGTGTGGGTGTCAAGGACTCGGCATCCCACTTGACACCTGTGCTCATGATGTCTCCGTGGACGCGGATTCTGCCTTTGAGACTGCCGATCAGGTGCTCTGACGTTCGCGCGACCGGGATTAGCTTGGCTACGGGGCGTCCGGGTTTGGTGATCACCACGCCATCCGGGTCGACCTGATCGAGAAGCGCCAGACACTTCTCCTTGAACTGGGCGGCTCCGATCGTCCGGGCCATTCTGCCCCCTTCCTGGTTCGTTCCGCGCTCTCGCCAGAAGTGGGCAGATAGTACGACCGGACGCTTCTTGTGTTCAGGCTATCGGATGCCCGTCCGGGTCTGAACGAGAAAGGGGAGAGGCCGAAAGTTCTCTCCCCCTGTTTCTTCTTGAACGCCAGGCCCGAGGCCCAGCGTCTTGACGGGGCGCCGTCAAGGCCATAGATGTACGGGTTGAGGCCGAGTCGGTTGCGAACACTCACCAATGTCCGTTGTTGGCCGCAACTGGCCGACTAGATAGTGCCCGTGAGGTCATTGGCCGCTCGTCGGCATGCCGTCGTCGTTGAGCGCTAAGGGACGGAGGCCCTTTCATCACTGAGGAGACTTTGCCATTGCGTGTGCGGAGCGGGGCTTGTTCGTGACCGGTGCCACCCGGACTAGTGCAAGCAGCGTCAACGTGTAGGACTTCGAATTGCAGTCGCTAGGTATGGCCGTGCGCGGCGGCCTCAAAGAGCCGATTCGAGGGCGGCGCAAGTCGGACCTCCTGTCGGCAGGAGAAGGAAAGGGGAGAGAGCCCGCGGCTCTCTCCCCTTGTGCCTAGTCAGCGTGAAGAGTCGTCGTCACATGAGGTCGTGGCTAGGGACACATCCCGCTGGCAATGCAGGTTATTGGAAAACCGTTGCCGTCCTTGGCGAGGCAGAAGTACGGCTGTCCTAGACCAGGAATCCGGGGAAGCAGGACGCAGCAGGCGTTACCGAAGTAGGGGCCTGCGGTGCAAGACGGATAGGGTAGCTCACAACTTCCCTGAGACGCGGCCGCACTCGCGACGATCAACGTGTCGTCACTCTTGCCCAACTCGGATCTTGGCCCACCTTGGCTAGCCTGGATCAGCCCTTGAGACGAGTCGTAGTCTCGCTGGTATTGGGGAGTTGGGCCGCGTGGCACCGCAACGCTAGCTTGCCTTGACTGGGAAGCCCTTCCATCGACCGCGGGACTTTCCGTTCCGGTCGCTCGCCCGTCGTCTGCCTGGGCTCCGGCGGGAACCGCCAAGAGTGAGGCCACTAGAACGAATCCGACCCAAGTCGTGTGTTTCACTATGCAACCCTCCTGTCTCTCCCAACGAGGCAGTTCGCGGTGCGATTCACCACATCCTGAAGGCTGTCTCGCTGGCGGAAGCAGCGACGGTCGCAGTTTAGGGCTCGCGCGTCAATCCCTACCATATGGTAGGTTTCGGATTGAATCGTCAAGTGCGTGGTCGGCCTTTGCGCCGGGTCACCCGTCCCATACCAGAGCCGTTGAAGGGCCGGGGTCGCTCCTCTGCCCGGTGAAAAGGCGGGCACCTTGCCGTTTCCACGCGCATGGCGATTCACTGGCCCGGCATCACCGTCCAGTTTCGATTCGATTGCCTCCCTGACGTTCCGGTATCCCTTTGGGTGGAGCACATCGGAGGAGTTTCAAGTGGCGCAAGTCCTCCACGATGGCCGCCGTGACCGTGACCGAAGCCGCGGGCCCGGATACCGGCTGAAGTTGCTCGCCTCAGTAGGAGCTCGATTTCCTTGGCCGAGTCTCGTAAGGAAGATGTTCCCGGACGACGACGAGGCGGCGGAACGCCGGTGCTACGTACAGCGGTGGTCCGATGGGCTTGTGCTGCCCAAGCTGCGGCGAAGTGAACGTGCAGCAAGAGACGACCCACCCGACTAGGCCGCACAGGTGTCGGAGGCGCGACCAGGGTGAAGTGGCCGGGGACACATAAAGAAGCAAGGGGAGAGAGCCGAAGCTCTCTCCCCTTTGGATTCCTGAAACGACGGGCAAACCCGTCGTCTGTGAGGACCGCTCCTAGAAGCGGAACCTCAGCGAGGCGCGCACCTGGCGCGGACGCTGGAAGAAGCGTCGCACCGGGTACACCTGACCGTCGCCGCCCCAGGAGCGTCGCCGCTGCTGGTTGGTGGCGTTCAGGACCTCGACCCGAACTTCACCCCGCACGTCGCGGTAGCCCATGGGGAAGCCCCAGGCGCCGCTCAGATTGATGGTGTACTCGTCCGACGTGAACCGTCCCTGCGTGCCCGGAGGATGCAGGTTGAAGCCGACGCCGGTGTTGGCCGTGCCGGGCTTCGGATCGTTCGGGTTGCGCTGGACCCGCTCCAGATCGTCGAAGTCGATCGACGTTCCTTCGCTGCGGACCCACGGAGTGCCGGTCTGGAAGGAGAGATGTCCCGACAAGGTGAGATCCTGGCTTCCGATGCGCCAGGTCTTGAACCCGAAGGAGTTGTAGATCCAGGTCCGGTCGTAGGCGCCGTTGAGACCGCGCCGGTTGATCATGGACACGGGATAGCCGAGCCACGGCGTGAGGGCCTGGGTGCAGTCCACCGGGAAGAGCTCTGTACGACCGGTACGCCGGTCGGGAACCGCCTGACCAGCGTTGCACTGCTCGATGTGGCCCTCGGTCAGCACGACGCTCAGGTTCTCAAGGTAGCTGCTGTTCGTGTTGTTCCACCACGCGCCGGCGCCGGTCGTGTCGGTCTCGGACCAGGACACGTTGTTGTACAGAGCCCAGCCGTCCGCGAACCGGCGGTTGAGCTGGAGCTGCAGGCCCCGGTAGGAGTTCCTCGCCGAGTCGGCTTGAGCAAGCGCTTCGTCGTTCAGATTGCGCGGCTGGCCCCTGGCCTCACGCGCATCCGCCGTCGCGGTCACGATCGGGGCGAGGTCGTGGTAGTTGCCGGTGATGAAAATGTTCCGGCCCTTGTGGTCGTACTGGGTGTTGGAGAACATCATGTCCTGCATCTGCCAGTCGATGTACTTGACGTCGAGCGCCCAGTTGGGAGCGAACTGCCACTCGATCCCGAGGATCAGGTCGTCCCGGTAGTAGGGATCGATGTCGTGGCCCCAGATCTCGCAGTCCACGCCGGACATCTCGCCGTCCTGGCAGGGTCGGACCGCGTCCCACATCAGGCCCGGCACCAACGTGCTCCAGGCGAAGTTGTAGCCGGGGAGCGGCAAGCCGGCCGTGCCCGCGCGACGGGTGTCCTCCCGGTCCGGGACGCGGCAGAACACGATCGCCTCGATCGGGTCACAGAACAGCCAGACCTCGTAGCCCTCGTAGCCGTTCCACTGATCGTGCATGCCGCCCGCGGTGTCGCCGCCGCCTGAGATCCAGGCCTGGTTGAGCATTGCGTGATACTGACCCCAGTTCGCGGTGAGCAGGAACCGCCCGTCGCCCTTGACGTCGTAGGTAATGTTCACGCGCGGATCCGCGTAGGTGGAGTCTACGACCTTGCGACGAACGTCGTTCCAGCCTTCCTGGACCTCCGCGCGGACGCCCAGGTTGAAAGTCCAGTGATCCCCAACCGTGAAGCGGTCCCTCAGGTAGAAGGCGGTGTCCTTCATCTCGGCGTCGCCAGTACCGCGGCCGATGCAGCTCGTGATGTCGCTGAAGTCCGTGCGATGAACCTGACCGTTGACTCTGGTGATCTCCACCGGCGTGAGCTCGGCGCCGATCTCACCCTGGCAACTCAGCTTAGGCGAGTTGTAGTCGACGTACACGCAGCCGCGACCGCGAGTCGTAAGCCCCGACCAGTGCGGGTTGTCTGGGCTGGTGGCGGCGTTGCGGGTGAGCGAACAACTGTCGTCGCCCAAGCCGCCGGCGCCGCCGTAACCGAACGGGTTGTAGGAGTCGTAGCCCCAGCCGTCCATGAAGGACGTGCGGGCGTTCTCACCCTCCCACTTCGTATCCTGGTAGTCGATGCCGTACTTCAGCTCGTGGTTGGCGCCGACGAACTGGGTGAGGCCGACGTTCGCCTGCTCGCGCGGGAACGCGTTGAAGCCGAAACCGTCCGAGAGGATCCAGCCGTTGTGCCAAGCGCCGAGGTTCTCGCCGTCGACGTAGACCTTGTAGTTGTTTCCCGGCCAGAAGAAGCCCATGCTCGGGTCGAAGGGAAACCGCAGCGGGAAGTTCGTATCCCCGCCCGAGGTGTTCAACTCGGAGTGGCCCGCTTCCGGGCCGCGGTCGAGCGCCTTCGCCTGCAGGCAGGTCGTGACCATCTCGGCCGGAACCTCCGGCAGATGGCTGAGGCCGAGCCAGTCGAGGATCGGTTGACCGTCAACGTCGAGAACTTCCGGGTTCTCCTGGGCCAGCGTGTTGTGGCAGCCGAGGAACTTGTTCTCCTGCGTTTCCTGCTCGGCCAGCTTGGCCTCCAGGAACCAGTTGGACGAGATCGCCCAGTTCCAGTTTGCGGTAATCAGGTCGCTGTCGTTCTCGTGCGGCGTCGGCGTCCAGTAGTCGAACGACTGCGGGTTGAAGTAGTTCCGGAACGTCGGCGTCTCGATCCACGAAGCGTTCATCGAGTGGGCGTTGCTCGCCTGCAGGTTCAGCTTCATGATGCGCGTGTCGTCGAACAGGCTGATGTCGTACGGGTCGCCGCCGACCAGCCGCTCCGAGTACGCGTCGTCGAACTCGCTGTAGCCGGTGTAGAACCAGAACTTGTCGCGTGCGATGGGCCCGCCGAGGGAGACCTCGAAGCCGTCGCTGGCACCGGCCCACTCGGAGCCGCCGGGCCGGCAGGGCTCTAGCTCGCGGGAGCCGTCCGTGCCGCCGGGAATCAGACCGCGGCCCTGGTCCCGCTCATCGCCGTGGCAGCGCCTGAACCAGTCGGCCGGGTAGGGCTTGTTCGTCCGCTCGGTGAGCGAGGGCTGGTCCTTGTAGTCGGCGCCCCAGTCGACCCGCTGGTGGTTCCAGAGCGTGTCGGCGTGGAACCGGTTCGTGCCGGACTTGACGATCACGTTCGTTGCCGAACCGACGTAGCGGCCGTACTCGGCCGAAGAACCGCCGGCCTCCATCGAAACCTCGGTCAACGCCGTCGTCGGCACCCGGACCCGGCTGCCGCCGAACTTCGCGAACGTGGTGTCGACGCCATCGATGAAGACGCCCTGGTCGGCGAAGTGCGCGCCGTTGACCGAGGGGCGGGTCTGCTGGATGTCGTCGTTCTCCGCGTCGGCGGTGACGCCGGGCAGCGCGTTGATGATCCCGTAGTAGGTGCGGGTGACGCCGCCGATCTGCTCGCCGATCTCGCCGGAAACCGTGGCGCCGGCGGAGACGTTGAACTTGTCGACCATGGGCGTCTCGCCGGTGACGGTGACCTCGCCCTCGATCGCAGCCTGCAACGTGAGGTCGAGGGATGTGCGATCGCCGGCTACGGCGCGCACCTGAGCCGCGGCTTCGCCGAGGCCTTCCAGCGTGGCGGTCAGGCTGTAGTCGCCGGGCGTTACGCCGACGAAGCGGTAGTTACCGTTCTCGTCGGTGATGCCGAACTTGTCCCCGCGCTCGCCGCTCAGCGTGACGCTCACGCCGGGTAGCGGGGAACCGCCGGGGTCAACTATCTGACCGCTGATCGTTGCCGTTTCCGGCGCGTCGGCAAGGGCGCCGACGGGCAGGAGCAGCAGCAACGCGGCCACCAGGAATCGCTTCATCGAGATCATCCTCCTTGGTTGGTTCGATGACGTACGGATAGAAGAAAGCGGGGCATCCTCACTGAGTCCATGTCCAATGTCAAATCGGGTCCGCATAGAGGTGGAATGGGACGCTTCGATTCAAGATGTTGGTTCGGCGTCCAGCATCTTGGAGTGTTGGCGTTCGACTGCACGCGGAGGCGCGACCGAGGCTCAGTGCCGTGCTGCGACGGCCTCCAGCTCGTCTCGCCCCTCGACGACGCGGTAGAGCCGGTCCGGTTCGACGCGGCCGAAGGTCTGCGAGACGTTCGTTGCCGGCCAGTACACGGTGATTCGCTCGACTGCTTCCGGCCTGCCCAGGCCGATCGTTTGGCGGAGCGGATTGCCGCCGAAGCTGCCGCCGCCGTTAACGCGGCGGTAGATGCTGCGTCGCGCACCGTCCGGGTCCACGAGGTCGACCTGGATGCGGGCGCCGATCGCCGAGCGGTTGCTCTCCGTTCCCACCAGCCGCAGCGCCAGCCAGCGGTTGTCGAAGCCGGGGTTGCGGAACAGGGCGTCGCCGAAGCGGTCTCCGGGATACGCGCCGCCCATTTGCTCGAAGACGTCCAGGTCGCCGTCGCCGTCGAGGTCCGCGAAGGCGACGGCGTGGCCCTTCTGCAGGTGGCCGAAGCCGGCGGCGAGGCTGACGTCGACGAACCGGCGGCCCGCCAGGTTCCGGTAGAGGACGTTCGGCATGACCGCCTCGTAGTCGGGATAGCCGGTGCCGAGGTAAAAGTCGAGGTAGCCGTCGTGGTCGAGGTCGCCGAAGTTCGAGCCCATCGGAAGCTGCAGGCGGGTGAGGCCGCTCCTCGCGGCCA